>JBBJNX010000260.1:0-3961 GCA_037721115.1 Candidatus Limnocylindria bacterium | reverse complement strand
TCAGGTCGCTGCTGACCGCGATCGCCAGCAGAACAACGATGGTCATCCCCAGCACGGTGAGCGGCAGCGCGGAGAAGAACCTCCTCAGCATCGGCTCAGAAGCTCACGAAACCGAGCACTGTGACCGCCCACACGCCATACGCATTCACAGCGATCCCAATCCCGATGGCGATCCGCGCTTCGATCGAGATCGATTGGCGGAAGACCCACCCCAGCATCAGGAGCACCACCGGCAGGACGTCAAGGATGAACCGATACCCGAACTGTGCGAAGCCGGGCGCCCCATGCAGCAGGTTCGGGATCATCGCAAACGCGATCGCTATCCAGCCGTACGCGATGAGCGGCGTGGAGGACCGAGCCTTCACCAGCCACAGGAGGATCGGGAGTGTGAGCACCAGCGAGGTCCCGGTCCAGTTCGGTCGGAACCACGGGAACTGCTCAACGAAGTCGAAACCACGCATCAGGATCAGGTGGGCGTGCCGCGGGACGTAGTCGATCGAGAGCAGGCCGTTGGCGTACCACGGCTCATCGAGCACGCCCGGGATCAAGCCGTAGCCAAACTCGAACGGCGTGCTGTACCGAGCCAGGTTGTACCCGGCGACGAGGATCGCGGGCACAGCGACGCCGGCGAGCACGAGCGCACCCGCTCGCAGCTGGGGGCGAGATGGCATCTCGATCCGCGGCGGGAATTGAATCCCGAGAAAGAGAGCGAGATAGAACGGCAGCGTCAACCCCATCGGGAGTCTCGAGGCGGCTGCGCAGCCGAGGAAAAGCCCGGCGATGAACGGCCAGCGTCGACCGACCGCGAGATTCAGCGCCAACAGCGCGAAGAAGATCGCCACGATCTGGGCGTGGAGCCAGACGGTGCCGGTCCCGGCGGCCCACCAGTGCACGCTGCCGACCGCGAGCACGGCCGTGAGCCAGTTCGCTGAGACGGTGGCAACCCCGGCGCCCCGGAGCAGCAGCCACAGAAGCGCGACGTTCGCACCTCCGAAGAACGCGGTGCCGATGCCCTGGTCGAAGTTCGGGCCGAACAGCGCGACGAACGGGACGACCACGATCGCCGGCATCGGGGGAAATGGCGAGTAGAAGCCGCCCTCCGGTCGCGGGACGAGCTCGAGCCACGGCATCGGCGTGGTGATGTGAAGGCGCCCGTTGAGGAACGCGTCGGCCAGCGGCACGAAACTGTCGAGGGTCACACGCTCCGAGACCGTGATCAGATACAGGAAGGCCACCGCGGAGCTGAGCGCGACGAATGGGACAACGCTGGATGCACCAAGCGCCAAGCGGGCGAGACCCCCGCTTGGCGCGAGCGGGGACGGCTCTGCCTGGTCCCGGTTCGGTACCATCGGCCCTCCCTGAACGGATCGGTGGAATGCACGACACCGGCACCCACACGGCAGGACCAACTCGGCGGCCGCTCATGGCGCTCGTGGTCGAAGCGTTCCTGCTGTTTGCCGTCCTGCGACTTGGACTATCGCTTGTCGGCGTCTTCGTCGCAACGCAGGACGTTCCGAGCCCATGCCATTTCGAGGAAGCGCTGAACGGGTGGCAGACACTTCCGGAGCTCCTGCGCGACGGTCCGGCATTCCCGCTGGCGGGCGTGTGGGAGCGATGGGACGCGTGCTGGTACATCAAGATCGCAACGTTCGGTTACGAGTCCGGCGAGCAGTCGGCAGCATTTTTCCCGGCATTCCCAATGGCCGTTCGCGTGGTCGCGACCATCACCTTCCTTCCGTACCCCGTGGCCGGCATGATCGTACCGGCCATCGCGTTCGTAGCCGCCGTCACCGGCCTGGTCAGACTGGTGGAGACCAGCCATGGAATCGTCATCGCCCGCCGCGCGGCGCTCTATCTGGGGATCTTCCCGTCCGCCTTCTTTCTGTTCGCGCCGTTCACCGAGGCGCTCTTCCTCGCGGCAGTGATCTGGACCCTGGTCTTCGCCCGAGAACGGCGGTGGCTGCTTGCCGCGGTGCTCGCGTTCGTGGCCGGCCTCACGCGCGTGCAGGGACTCCTGCTCGTCCTGCCGCTCGCGTGGGAGGCGCTCGTCGCGGCGCGCGATGCCCGATCGGATCGCCGCCTCGCGACTCGTGACGGGCGTTTCATCGTGGCGACGAGCGTCATCGCCACCGTCGCACCCGCCATTGCGTTCCTTGGATTTGCACTCGCGGCGCGCCAGCTCAGCGGCGAAACCCCCTACGACGCGCAGGCGTTCTGGGGCGGAACGAGCTTCCACCCGCCATGGGAGGTCGTCGCGGCAAGCTACCGCTGGATCGTCGAGCGCGGGGATGGGGTGCAGGCGCTCAACCTGATCACGCTCATCGGATCCGCCGCGCTGCTTCTGGCAACGGCACGCCGGATGCCGCTGACGTACTCGCTCTACGCCTGGCCGCCGATCATCCTCATCGCGTTGCGTATCCAGCCCACTCCCCTCACGTCAACGATCCGATACGTGGTCGTGCTCTTTCCGATCTTCATCGTCCTCGCATTGCTTACCGGTCGGCCGTGGCTCGAGCGTGCGTGGGTGATTCTCTCGCTGCTCTTCCTGGGGTTGTTGACAGCGACCTTCCTGAGCGGCGACTTCGTCGCGTGACCCACGGCCTGCCTATGATGACGCGATGCAGGACACTTCCGGTGCGGTTGTCGCCTTCGAGCATGTCACCAAGCGATACGGCGGCCCGGATGCCGCACCCGCGGTGGATGATCTCAGCCTGACAGTCCCGGCGGGCGAGGTGTGCGTGCTGGTCGGTCCGTCCGGTTGCGGCAAGACGACCAGCATGAAGATGGTGAACCGGCTCATCGAGCCGAGCGGCGGGCGGATCACGATCGGCGGCGATGACGTCATGAGCCTGCCAGCGGTCGAGCTGAGACGCCGCATCGGCTATGTCATCCAGCAGGTCGGGCTCTTTCCGCACCTCACCATCGGCGACAACGTTGCCGTCGTGCCGAAGCTCCTGCGCTGGAAGGGGCAACGCATCCGCGAGCGGGTCGAGGAGCTGCTCGAGCTGGTCGGCCTCGAGCCGGCGCAATATCGGGACCGCTATCCGAATGAGCTGTCGGGCGGCGAGCGCCAGCGCGTCGGGGTCGCGCGCGCTCTGGCCGCCGATCCGCCGGTCATGCTCATGGACGAACCGTTCGGCGCCGTCGACCCGATCCGTCGGGATGGCCTTCAGAACGAATTCCTCCGGCTCCAGAAGCGGGTGCGGAAGACGATCATCTTCGTCACCCACGACGTCGACGAGGCGATCAAGATGGGCGACCGCATCGCCATCCTCCAGCGCGGTGGCATCCTTGCCCAATACGACACGCCGGCCGCCATCCTCGCCAATCCTGCCTCTGAATTCGTGGAGCGCTTTGTCGGCGCCGATCGCGGGCTGAAGCGCCTCTCGCTCGGGCGCGTCCACGATCTCGATCTCATCGAGGCGGTGCTGGTCCGCGCGGGCGAGCAGCGGGCCGAGGTTCGCGTGCGCCTCGACCGCGTGGAAGAGCTCACCTATGCCCTGCTCGTGGACGAGCGTGATCGGCCACTCGGCTGGATCGACCAGGGCGACCTCCGCGGCGATGGCCCCATCGACCCCAGCGCGGCGACCCCCGGCGCGCCGACCGTCGAGCTGGAGACGACGTTGCGCGACGCGCTCTCCGCGCTCCTCGGGTCGTCGGTCCAGCTCGGGGTCGTCGTCGACGAGCGCGGCGGGGTCATGGGACTCGTCAGCGTCGATGCGATCGGCGAGCGTCTCCGAAATCCGGTCCGCGCAGCCGATGGTCAGCTTCATGAGGTCGGCGAGGTGGCCGCCAGCTGATGGACCTGGGCTGGATCGTTCGCAACCTGGACGAGATTGGACAGCGCACGCTCGAGCATGTGCTCCTGACGGTCACCGCGATCGTCATCGGCTTCGCGATCAGTTTCGTACTGGCCCTGCTCATCAGGCGGCTGAGCTGGCTCGAGGGACCGATCATCGGG
>JBBJNX010000259.1:0-3964 GCA_037721115.1 Candidatus Limnocylindria bacterium | reverse complement strand
GCGAGGGTGGCGGAGTTTTACGAGTCTGCCTTCGGCTTCCGGAGGATCGCATCGGCTGAAGGCGCTGTCGACCTCGAGTCGGCCGGATTCGAGCTCAGCTTCCGGCAAGGTGCGAGGTCGACGCGCGACGGCCTTCAGATCGGCTTCAAGGTTGATACCGCCTCGGAGGTGGACGCCTGGGCCCAGGAACTGGGTCGCCGCGGCTTCGCGCTCGTCGCGCCACCGTCAGGCGATCGCTGGGAGGGGAGCCGCAGTTTCCGCGTGGCCGATCCGGACGGCCGCCAGGTGGCCGTCTTCTACGACTACCCGCGTTGACCATCCGCTCTTGATCGGTGTATCATCCGACGGCATTTCGCGTACGTTGCAGGGCCACCCGTCGGTGATCGGTGAGGTGGTCTTGTTGTTGAAAGAGGAGCAAGGAAGCTGGCCAAGGACCTCCGCATCAATGAGATGATCCGCATCCGCGAGGTGAGGATCATCGACGATGAAGGGCAGCAGTTGGGCGTGATGCCCACAATCGAAGCCCTCGCCCTGGCCCAGGAGAAGGGGTTGGACCTCGTGGAGGTGGCTCCTACGGCGGTCCCACCGGTGTGCCGCATTCTCGATTACGGCCAGTACAAGTACGAGCTCCAGAAACGCGAGCGCGAACAGAAGAAGAAGCAGAAGTCGCAGACCTTCAAAGAGGTTCGCTTGGCCGTCAAGATCGACGTCCATGACCTCAAGACGAAGGCGCGGCGAGCGGCAGAGTTCCTCGACAAGGGGGACCGGGTCAAGGTCACCGTCCGTTTCCGTGGACGCGAGATCAGCCACTCGAACCTTGGTCGAGATCTGTTGATGCGCACGGCCGAGGTCCTGGCCGAGCACGGGATCGTCGAGCGGCAGCCGCTGCTCGAGGGTCGCAGCATGTACATCGTCATGGCGCCGGTCGAGAAGCGGCCCGAAAAGAAGAGCGAGAACGGTGACGCGGCGAGTTCCGCGGACGCCGCCGACACCATCGGTGACGCGATCGCCGCCAAGAGTCCGACTCCCCCGCGAGAGCCGGCTGCCACGGCGTCGAGCGAGGCGCCGGCACAGCAGGGATCGTAACGATATGCCGAAGATGAAGACTCACAAGGGCACGGCAAAGCGCTACCGGAAGACCGGATCCGGCAAGTGGGTCCGAGCCAAGGCCATGCGCGGCCACCACCTCGAGATCAAGTCGAGCCGCAGGACACGCCGATACGACGGAGTCGCGGCCGTGTCAAAGACGCACACCGCCCAACTCGAGCGCCTCATGCCGTACGCCGGCAAGGGGAAGTAGGTCATGAGCAGAGTGAAGCGCGGCGTCGCAGCCCACAAGCGCCACAAAAAACTTCTCAATCGCGCGGAGGGGCGTCGGGGGACACGCTCGAAGCTCATTCGACCGGCCCGCGAGGCGCTCATTCACGCGCTCGTCTACGCTTATCGGGACAGGCGGAACCGCAAGCGCGACATGCGACGCCTATGGATCGAGCGCATCAACGCCGCAGCGCGGCTCCAGGGCGTCCCATACGGTCGCTTCATCGCCGGGCTCAAGGCCGCGGGCGTCGAGGTCGACCGGAAGATCCTCGCCGACATGGCCATCCGGGAGCCTGCCGCCTTCGCAGCGATGGTTAAAACCTCGCAGGCCTCGTTTACCAGCTGATCGGCGGCACCTTCCGCCGGTCCACGACCCTGTCCCGCATCCCGGGACGGGGTCGTTCGTTTTCACCATGATGACTACGGACCGATGCATCCTTTCCCACACCTCCATCCACACCACATCCAGCAGTCATGAGTGACCTGCGCGCCGAATTGTCGGCCCTCCGCGGTACCGCCCGCGACCGCCTGAACAGCGCCGAGACGCCTGATGCGGTGGATTCATTGCGGCATGAGCTGCTCGGTCGCTCAGGCCAGCTCACCGGGCTGCTCAAGGGCCTCGCGTCAGTGGCACCGGAGGAGCGTCCTGCACTGGGGCAGCTGGCGAACGAGGTCCGAACCGAGGTTGAGGCTGCGATCGGTCAACGCATGACTTCCCTGCGGGAGGCCGACCTCGAGACGCGGTTGGCATCGGAGGCGATCGACATGAGCGGACCCGGCCGACCTGTGGCTATCGGCCACCTGCATCCGGTCCAGACTCTCATGCGTGATGTGCGTGAGATCTTCCATGCCTTCGGCTTCGAGGTCTTCGAGGGACCCGAGATCGAAACGGAGGAGTACAACTTCGAGCTCCTCAACATCCCGCCCGACCATCCGGCACGCGATCTGTGGGACACCCTGTTCGTCGCGGAGCCCGGGAGCGTGGAGGCGGGCGACCCGAAACCGGCGACAGATGGCACGATTCTGCGGACACACACCAGCCCGGTCCAGATCCGGGCCATGCATGCGCTCGACGCGCCGATACGGGTGCTGATGCCGGGCCGCTGCTTCCGGTATGAGGCGGTCGATGCCAGTCACGCCTTCGAATTCTTCCAGGTGGAGGGGCTGGTCGTGGACCGGGACACCAGTCTCGCGGATCTGAAGGGTCTGCTCGAGGAGATTGCCCGGGCCCTCTATGGCCGCGATGTTCGCACCCGATTCCGTCCGGGCTATTACCCCTTCACCGAGCCCAGCGTGGCGTTCGACATCGGTTGCCTCGTCTGCGGCGGTTCTGGTTGTCCCGCATGCAAGCGCAGCGGATGGATGACGATCCTGGGCGCCGGCATGGTCCATCCGACGGTGCTGCGCAACGGTGGCTACGACCCTGCGGAGTACCAGGGATATGCGTTCGGGATGGGTCCGGATCGGATGACCATGCTGCGCCACGGCATCGGCGACATTCGGCTCTTCTTCAGCGCCGATGCGCGTTTCGTCTCCCAGTTCGCGGAGGGCCGTTAGGTGCGTGTCCCGCTCTCCTGGCTTCGCGAGTACGTCTCGTTCGACCTGTCGCCACGCGACCTGGCCGAGGAGCTGACCATGCGCGGCATGGAGGTCAGCGCCATCGAGGTTGCCGGCGCGGACTGGACCGATGTTGTCGTCGGTCGGGTGATCGAGGTGAATCGCCATCCCAACGCCGACGCGCTGTGGCTCACGAAGGTTGACGTCGGCGACGCGGGAGGCGAGCTTGAGATTGTGTGCGGCGCCCAGAATCTGGAGGTCGGGCAGTTGGTGCCAACGGCGCTGGTAGGCGCTGTCCTGCCAGGCGACCGACGCATCGAGCGGAGCAAGATCCGCGGCGCGACCAGCAGTGGCATGCTGTGCAGCGCGATCGAGCTTGGCCTGGGGACTGATGCGGATGGGATCCACATCCTTGGTCACGGCGCCGAGATCGCGCTGGGCACCGCGCTGGCTGAGCTGGTGGGGGAAACGGTGCTCGACGTGGATGTGAAGCCGAACCGGGGCGACGCCCTCTCCATGGTCGGGCTGGCGCGCGAGATCGCTGCGTTCTCCGGCGCACCGCTTCGGATGCCGTCGGTCACGGTGGCGGAGACCGAACCGGTGGCAAGCGACCATCTCTCAGTGCGCATCGAGGAGCCGGACCTCAACCCGCGTTTCACGGCGCGCTGGTTCGGCGGCGTCACGAACGGCCAATCGCCGGAATGGGTGCAGCGTCGACTCATCGCGGCCGGCATGCGGCCGATCAGCGCGGTCGTCGACGTCACGAATTACGTCATGCACGAGCTAGGACAGCCGATGCACGCATACGACGCCGACGCGGTACCGCATGGCCGGATCGTCGTTCGTCGCGCGCGGGTCGGGGAGACGCTGACGACCATCGACCACGTGGAGCGAACGCTGGACGAGGACATGCTCGTCATCGCCGATGAAGAGCGCGCCATCGGGCTGGCAGGCATCATGGGAGGCGCATCCACCGAGGTGAGCGGCGACACGACGAACGTCATCCTCGAGTCGGCAACCTTCCACGGCCCGACGATCCGCAACACGGCCCGTCGGCTGGGGTTGCGATCCGAGGCGAGCATGCGACACG
>JBBJNX010000258.1:0-3972 GCA_037721115.1 Candidatus Limnocylindria bacterium | reverse complement strand
TCTCGCCGATGAGCCGACCGGCCAGCTTGACTCGCACACCGGCCACGCCATCATGGGGCTGCTGCGCACCGTCGTTCGCACCGAGGGCGTGACGGCCGTGGTCGCGACCCATGATCCGGCGCTCCTCGACCTGGCCGACCGCGTCGTCGAGATCCACGATGGCATGCTCGCGGACGCCCAGGTCGCCCCCGCCGGAGGCTAGCCTCGACCGCCGTGTGCGCGAGGCGCACGTATCTACCAAGTTCGGCCTCGAGAAGCTCGGTCGGAGCCGATTCGGTGCGGATGGCGCAATCATGCGTCGAGAGCCTCCCCGGCGATGGCCTCGTTTGTGTGGTGGTCGGGTAGCAACGAAGTGATCATGAAGTTGGCGATGAACTGCGCGAAGCGCCTCGGGGACCAGCCGCGTTGCAGCACGAGTAGTTCGTAGATTTCCACGGAGCTGCAGGTCCACAGGATGTCGGTGGCCTCGACCAGCGTGACACCTTTGCGCAGGTAGCCGCGGTCTGCCAGGAAGCGCGCGTGGTGGCGCATGCGGGTGAGGCGCTCGTCGTCGCTGACCTTAAGCAGCTCCGTCATCTCGGGATCGGTAACCGCGGCGGAGCGCATGAGTAGCCGGATGGGCATCACCATCGAGGCGACCTCGGTGGTGAGGAGCGACCACTTGCGCATGATCGTCCTGGCGTCGGTCTCGTGTGCCCGCATCTCATCGGAGCGCTGATAGGCCGGGGTCGGCCGCCGCCCCGCCAGCCCGCGTTCATAGATGGCGTGGACCAGTCCCGACTTGCCGCCAAAGGCCTTGTAGATCGTCTCCACCGACACGCCGGCTTCGCCGGCGATCCCGGCGACCGTGGTGGGGATGTAGCCGACCTCGAGGAACTGCCGCTGTGCTGCGTCGAGTACCGCCTCACGGTTGCGGCGAGCCGACGCCCGGCGCCCGCTGGAATCGTAGGGACGCCGGCTCTTGACACGCTCCATAAATCAGTTCCATACTACTGTAATAGTTACATGTCAGTGTAACAGACCTGAAGGGAATCACGATGACCGGAGCGGATCAGGGTCCCATGGCGGTACTCCAGCGGCTGCTCGGGGCAGTGAATACCCACGATCTTGATGGGATGGTGCGCTGCTTCGCCGACGACTACATCAACGAAACACCAGCCCATCCACAGCGAGGATTCGGCGGTAGGGAGCAGGTCCGCACGAACTGGACCCAAATCTTTGCCGGGGTTCCCGACCTCCGCGCTCACGTGCCACGTGCCGCCGTGGTCGGCGACACCGTGTGGACCGAATGGGACATCTCCGGCCATCGGCGCGACGGGAACGCCTTTCTGATGCGTGGCGTGGTGATCTTCGGCGTCACGGGCGCCGCCATCAGCTCGGCACGGTTCTACCTCGAGCCGGTTGAGGAGAGCAGCGGCGACGTCGACGCACACACCGAGCGTGTGGTCGGCACCACCGTTGGCGCGAACGTCGCCGGGGTGAAATCATGATCTTGGTGGCCGGTGGGACCGGCACCCTCGGCACGCAGCTCGTTCCTCTGCTGTCCGCGCGTGGCCTTGGCGTGCGGGTCCTCACCCGTGACCCGAGCCGCGCGACCCATCTGCCGGATACGGTCGAGAGGATCAGCGGCGATATTCGGGACAAGACCGCGGTGACCGCGGCGGTCCGAGGTTGCACAACCGTGATCTCGGCGGTTCACGGTTTCGCCGGATCTGGCGGGCAAAGCCCTGAGTCGATCGATCGCGACGCCAACCTCGCGCTGATCCAGGCGGCGGTCGCTGCCGACGTGGAGCACTTCGTACTGATCTCGGTGCAGGGCGCCGCACCGGAACACCCGATGTCTCTGCACCGCACCAAGTACGCCGCCGAACAGGCGCTCATCGCCAGCGGTCTGCCGTGGACGATCATCCGACCGACAGCGTACCTGGAGACATGGAGCGGAATCATCGGCGCCAAGATCGCCAGCAGCGGTCAGGCACAGGTGTTCGGCGCTGGACGCAACCCCATCAACTTCGTTTCGGCCCGTGACGTCGCGACCATCGTCGACCTCGCCGTCAACGACCGGTCCCTGCGCGGGCAGATCATGGAAGCTGCCGGCCCCGAGAACCTGACCTTCACCGAGATCGCCGAGCGACTGATCGCCCGCAGTGGCAGGCCGGGCCGGATCAAGCGGGTTCCGCTGCTGGTGTTGCGGATGATGTCGGTGCTGGCGCGGCCGATCTCACCGATGTTCGCGCGGCAAGCCCACGCAGCGGTCGTAATGAACACCGTCGATATGACAGCCGACGTGGACGCAATTCGCCGCCGGTTCCCTACCATCCCCGTGACCACCGTGGACGACGCGCTGAGCAAGCAGCACGCCCAGATGCTTCTCGCGGGAGAACGGATCTAGCAGATGTGCACCGGGTGCACGTATCGACGAAGTTCAGGTCGGATTGGCGCGGAATCACCCCAATTTCGACCACAGTATGCGTCGGGCGCAAAGTCTGAACCGAAGCCAGCCCCAACTTGGTAGATCGGTGCATCCGACGCAAGCGCGTTGGGCAGGCAACGCAGGGTCAGCTGAGCTCCTCGAGCCAGCCTTCGCGGATGGCGCGAGATGCGAGCTCGGTTCGCGATGCCACGTTGTGGCGTTCGAAGAGACGACGCAGGTGCGACTCCACGGTCCGAGCGCTGATCCCCAGCCGCGCCCCGATCTCATCGTTCGATGCCCCGTCGATCACGAAGCGCAGTACCTCGCGCTCTCGGCCGGAGAGGGATACACCTTTTCCGGGGCGCACGCCGAAGTGGAGGCCGCCCGAAGCCGCGCTTCGAATGGCGTCGAGCAACTCGGCTGTCGGGGCGGTCTTGATGACGAACCCGGCGGCGCCCAGTCGAAGGGCCGCATCGGCGTATTGGGGGTAGTCGAACGAGGTCACGACCACCACCGCCGGCATATGTCCCGCGGCCTCGTGGCGCAGCAGGTCGAAGCCGGACTCGTCGCCGAGGCGTAGGTCCAGCAGCAGCACCTGGACCGATTCGTCGCGAAGGATCGGCCGCAGCTCCTCGAGCGAACCCGCAACCCCTGCGATCTCCATGTCCTCCTGCCGATCGACCAACGCCGCCGTTCCCTCGCGCACCAGCGGATGGTCGTCGACCACGGCGACCCGGATCACGAACTCACTGCGGGCGCCACTCGAGCGCCACGCGCGTGCCGCCAGCCGGCCAGCGCCGAACGTCGAGCAATGCGCCGATCTGCTCCGCGCGCTGCTGCATGTTCAGCAGGCCGAAGTGACCCTGATGGGGCGCATCCTTGGCCGCATTGGATCCGATGCCGTCGCCCGAGTCATCGATCGCCAGCGTCACCCGACCATCGGTGCGCACGTCATAGCGCACCGCGATCGGCGCCTTGCCGTGCTTGATTGCATTGGTGAGGGCTTCTCGAGCTTGACCGATCCGCCCGCCAGCGGCTCCACCCGCTGGACGAGCCACTCGAGCGCCGCGCCCGCGCCGAGGTCGTCGAGGATGGGGAGACGGAGATCACCAACCACCGAGCGCAGTTTCGTGGCGATCTCTCGCGCCTCATCCGCCGCCTCGTTCTGCCCACCCTCATCGAGTTTGCGAACGAGCATGGTCAGCTGCTGGAGGGCGTCGTCGTGGAGGTCCGCCGCCAGGCGCGCTCGTTCCGTCTCGGCCGCCGCCACCGCCACGTCGCGCTGGATGAGGCTCCGCTGCGCCAGCCCGAGCAGGGGCGCCAGCGTGAAGCGCCGCCACACGACCATCGCGACGAGCCACCCGCCGAGCAGGAGAAGGCCGAGCGACGGGAAGAGCATCGTCGCGGCGATCCCCGGGGTGATGGCGACCGCAAGCGTCTCGAGGCGCGAGGTGAGGGCGTTGGGTTCGCCCGGTTCGTCCGCGAAGGCGATCATCCCGGGAATGAGCGCCACGAGCCCGACCAGGATGGTGGCGACGCTCTCCAGACCACCGACAACG
>JBBJNX010000257.1:0-3973 GCA_037721115.1 Candidatus Limnocylindria bacterium | reverse complement strand
CGAGGTGGCCTGGACCCGGAACCTGTTGAACTCCCGGGAGGCCCGTGTCGCACCCCGTCCGGAGGCACCTGTCGACGTGGCGGCCGCCCCGCTCGAGCACGGTCCTGAGCGCGATCGGGTCATCCTCGCCACCGCCGAGCAGCAGCCATTCCCCGCCAACCTCCTCTACCGGGGCGCCAGGACACACATCCTCAGCGAAGGTCGTTACTTCCGCCTCGAACCGCGATAAATCCGTGTCGCGCCGTGCCGCCGCCGGCAGCTACGCTCGGGGGGCGTGATATGGCACGTCGGCGACGATCGTGTTGCGTCGGGCGAACAGTCGCAGCTTGAGGCGCAGCGCGGTCTGGTTGTGGAGTAGGTTCTCCCACCAGTGCTTCGGAACGAACTCGGCCAGCACCACCAGGATCGGCCGATCCGGCGCCTGGCGCTGAAGCGCATCCATGTAGGCCAGTAAGGGACCGATGAGGGCCCGATACGGAGACTCGACCACCACGAGCTCGGTGGAGCCCGCCCATTCAGGCCAGCGCTCGCGAAGCGCATCGGCCGTTGCCGGATCGTTCGTGACGTGCACGGCGACCGCGTCGGTGCTGATCGAGTTGGCAAACGCGATCGCCTGGCGTGCTGGGCGATCCAATCGCGAGATGGGCACGATCACGATTGGGCGCGGCGCGATCTCGCCCTTGTCCGGGATGCGATCGAGCGCAAGCGCCTTGTCCATCTCACGGTAGTGCCCGTGGATACCGAGGAGCAGCAGCATCAGCAGTGGCACCAGCACGATGACCAGCCACGACCCCTGGAAGAAATTGCTGCTGCCGACCACGAGCGCCACGACGGCCGTGGTCAACGCACCCAGGCCGTTGATCGCGAGGCCCCGCTTCCAACCGGGTTCCCGCCGGCGCCACCAGCGGACGAGCATGCCGCCCTGCGACAGGGTGAACGCGAGGAAGACCCCGAGCGTGTAGAGCGGGATCAAACCCGAGACGCTGGCATTGAACCCGATCAGGAGGCCGATCGCCATCAGCGAGAGCGCCACGATCCCGGTCGTGAACGCCAGGCGCTCGCCGCGGAAGGCGAACTGGCGCGGCAGAAATCCGTCCCGGGCAAGGAACGAAGAGAGGCGCGGGAAGTCGGCGAAGCTCGTGTTCGCCGCCAGCACCAGGATGAGCGCCGTTGCCACCTGCGCGATCACGAGTACCGGCCCGTCGCCGGTCAGGTGCCGGACCAGAAGGCTCAGGACGGTCTGCTGCTGGGTGGGATCCGGGACGATGCCGATCGATGTGAGAAGGAACGCGATGCCGAGAAACAGGATCCCGAAGACGATCGCCGCCCAGGTCAGGGTCGTGCGCGCGTTCTTCCACTCCGGCGATTTGAACGCGGGAACGCCGTCGCTGATCGCCTCGACCCCGGTCAGCGCCACGGCGCCCTGGCTGAACGCTCTGAGGATGAGGAAGAGGCCCAGCACCTGGCCTCCCTCCTCCAGACCCTCCCACGCGGCTGGCGCCTCGAACGGAGCGACGTCGCCGGTGATCGTCCGGGTGACTCCGTACGCAATGATGGCGAGCATCACCACGATGTATGCATAGGTCGGAATCATGAAGATCGTGCCGGATTCACGGATGCCCCGCAGATTGCCGAGCATGAGGAGCAGCACCAGCGCGACGCCGATGACCACGCGCGGGTCATAGAGCTGCGGAACGATCGAGGTCAGGGCCGCCACGCCGGCCGAGACGGAGACCGCAACGGTGACCACGTATCCGATGAGCAGCGCCGCCGCGGCAAGCACCCCCATCCCGCTCCCGAGGTTATCCGTCGCGACGAGGTAGCTGCTGGCGCCCTTCGGGTACGCCTTGATCGTCTGTCGGTAGGAGAGTGTCACGATCGCGAGCATCACTGTGATCAGCCCGGCGAGCGGAAGGGTCAGGGTCAGCGCGCCGGTTCCGGCCAGCGCCAGGACGCGCATGATCTCTTCCGGCCCATATGCCGATGAGCTGATGTTGTCACTCGAGAAGATCGCGAGGCCCTTGACCTTCGTCAGGCGCTCATGCTCCTCGAGGTCGCTGTGGATCGGACGCCCGATCATCCGTGTCCGGAAGCGTCGCAATGACCCCCGCCAGCCCGCTCGCCCCAGGACGGTCTGTTCCGTGGCGATCAGCTCGCCCTGGTCATCGCCGCGCTGGAAGGCACCCTCGAACGGCCGCACGATGCGCACGTACGCGTCACCCGGACGCTTCCCTCGCCGCTTCTCACGGACTTCGAGCAGCGGGTCGACCCGGTGGTCGTCAGGCGGTCTGGATGATCGTGTCACGGCGCGCAAGGTAGCACCGTCGGGTCAGAGGCGCAGGGCAATTCCCTCGAACGGCTGGAGCTCCAGGTCAGTCAACTCGACCCTGCCATTGCTCTCGCCTGTGGCCACGACGACCTCACCCGCGGTTGCCGCGACTCGTCGCAGGTCGCAGCGGCGCGCCGAGTTGCCGACGTTGAGGAGCACGAGCACGCGCTCACCGTCCGCCTCGCGAAGCCAGGCAAGCACGTCGGTGCCGACTCCGAACAGGGACCGATGCTCACCGTGCGCGAGCGCGGGCGATGTCCGTCGCGCGGCGATCAGGCGCCGATACAGGCTCAACGTCGAGCCCGGGTCGGTGGCCTGGTCCGCAGCATTGCGTGACTCCGGGTCCACCAGCGGCAGCCACGGTTCGCCGCTCGTGAATCCGCCGTGCTCGGATGCGTCCCATTGCATTGGTGTGCGGTGTGCATCGCGCCCTGCGCGATCGAATGGCGGTTGGGGCAGAACTGATGGATCGGCATCGACCATGCCGATCTCCTCGCCGGCATACAGGACGGCGACGCCCCGCAGGGTGAGCAGGAGGAAGGCGGCCAGTCGCGCGCGCTCCGGACCCCAGCGCGTGGCGTGACGCGATTGGTCGTGGTTCGAGAAGGCGTACGTGGGCATCGCCCCGGGAGGGTGAAGGGCCTCCGAGCGCTCGATGGCCAGCGTCAGGTGACGGTGCTCCCATGGCGACAGAAGCAGCTCGAAGTTGAACGCGAGGTGGAATTCGTCATCGGTTCCGTTGCCCAGGTAGCCGGCAAGCTCTTCGACCGGGAGATAAGCCTCGCCGACCAGGACGCGTCCCGGAAACTCTGCCGCCACGCCGCGGAGGTGTCGGATGACGTCGTGCACCTCCGGACGGTTGAGGCTCCACAGCGGATCGAGTCCGTCATCGCCGCCGAGACCGGGAATCGCATGCGGGCGCCGGTCGGGCGGATTGTCGCGCAGCAGATCGTCCTTGATCGCCGCAAAGATGGCATCGACGCGGAAGCCATCGACGCCACGCCGTAACCAGAAGCGCATCACCTCTGCCATCGCGTCGGCCACGGCCGGATTCCGCCAGTTCAGGTCCGGCTGTTCGGGATAGAACGAATGGAGGTAGTACTGCCCAGTCGCAGGTTCCCACTCCCAGGCGCCGCCTCCGAACATGGCCGTCCAGTTCGAAGGAGGCCCGCCGCCGACGGCCGGATCGGCCCAGATGTACCAGTCGCGTTTCGGGCTGTTCCGGGATGTGCGGCTGTCGGTGAACCATGGATGCTCGATGGAGGTGTGGCATGGCACGAGGTCGAGCAGGAATCGCAATCCGCGGGCGTGGCAGGCATCGATCAGCGCATCGAGATCAGCGAGCGTGCCGTACTCGGGCGCGACATCGGTGTAGTCGCTGATGTCGTAGCCGAAGTCGTGGAGCGGCGAGGGATAGATGGGGGAGAGCCAGATGGCGTCCACGCCGAGTGATTCATCGGTCCCGCGCAGGTGGTCGAGTCGACCGGTGATGCCGCGAAGGTCGCCGATTCCGTCGCCGTCCGCATCGGCGAAGCTGCGCGGATAGATCTGGTAGATGACCGCTCCCTCCCACCATCGGGCGGGGGCGGTGGTGTGGTCGCTCACGGCGTCCGATTCTACGGTTAGTGCTGGCCCAGGGTGCCT
>JBBJNX010000256.1:0-3986 GCA_037721115.1 Candidatus Limnocylindria bacterium | reverse complement strand
TCCCGCCGCTCCTCGGCTTCATCGCCGGACTGCGCTCCCGCGAGCTATTCGTGATCGCCGTCGCGGTGATCTCCATCGGTACCGCCTTCGCTGCCAGCGCGCTCGGCGTGAGCGTAGCGCTCGGCGCCTTCGTCGCCGGGCTGGCCCTCGCCGATTCCGACCTGACCGCCAGCGTGCTCGGCGAGATCGTGCCGCTGCGGGAGCTGTTCAGCACGTTCTTCTTCGTGTCGATCGGCATCCTGCTCCAGCCTGCCGCCATCCTGACCGCCTGGCCGGTCGTCCTGACACTGCTGCTGATCATCACGTTGGGGAAGGCGATCCCGATTGCCGGACTCGCTCTCCTCGACGGCCAGCGAACGTCGACCGCCCTGCGTGCGGGCGCGCTGATCGGCCAGAGCGGCGAATTCAGCTTCGTTCTCGCTTCCGCCGGCCTGGCGCTCAACGCGGTCGCGCCCGAGACCTTTTCGTTGGCCATGGGTGCCGTCGTCCTTTCGATTCTCACCGCGGAGCCGCTGTTGGCCCTGGCCCGCGGCGTCGGCACACGATTCGATCGCATCACGCGGCAGGATCCACTGCCCGGCGAGGAGCCGGCCGCCAATCTCCGCCGCCACGCCATCATCCTGGGCTACGGTCGGGTCGGTCGCTCCGTGGCGCGCGTCCTGGAATCCCGCGGGTTCGGCTGGGTGGCAATCGACGGCGACTACTCGCTGGCCCGCGCGGCGCGCGCCGCGGGAGCGGCAATCATCTACGGTGAAGCTGGAGCTCAATCGGTCCTGGACCAGGGACGCGTGACCGATGCACACGCGCTCATCATCGCCATCCCCGATGCCCTTGCGACCCGCCAGGCGGTCGTCTACGCGATTGCCCGCAATCCGCGCATCGAGATCGTGGCACGGGCGCATTCCGACGCGGAAGAGGCCGATCTGCGGCGGCTCGGCGTCGCGCGCGTGGTCGTCGCCGAGCGTGAACTGGGCAACGAATTGATCCGCCATGCCCTACGTCGCTTCGGCGTCAGCGACCGCGAGGTGGCCACCATGCTGGCCGACCGCCGCCGGCGCTGACTTCAGTCTCGGGCGCCAGCCCTATTGGCCTTACGACCGCAGTCAGCGCTTACTTGAGTCTCGGGCGCCAGCCCGATTGGCCTTGCGACCGCCGAAGGCCTGCTCCTCGGTCGCGGCGCCAGCCTGCTTGGCTGGATGACCGAGGACCAGACCGATTCCGGAGTCCGTCGGTCGTAAGGCCAACTCGGTTGGCATCGCCAGGAGAGTCTATTACAGCGTGGACCACGCCTCCCCGATGCGTTCCACCAGCTCATCGAGCGAGTCAACGCTGAGCGACGGTTCAAAGCCGACGGGAAGGCGCTGGATCACGCCCCACGGCCCGCGGCGCAGCCAAACGGCGCGCATCGCAGCGGCTGCAGAGGGCAGGACATCGTTGTCCACGCGATCCCCCACGTAGGCGACCGACGCAGGGTCAGGCGAGCCCATGAGCTCCAGAGCTTGGGCGTAGAAAGCGGGATCCGGCTTGGCCCCACGCATCCCCTCGCTCATTGCCATCACCTCGGTCTCGACGCCGAGAGCGCGCAACTGTTCGGCCCGAACCTCGGGTTGGTTTGCGACGATCGCCAACCGATAGCCGGCGTCGCGAAGCCCCTGGAGAGCGCGCAGCGCGTCGGGGTAGAGGTCATTGGCGGTGAAGCCACCGTACGTGCGCTCGACGGCCGGCAGGCGCAGTTGCCAGTCATCGGCGCCGAAGATCGGGAAGATGTCGCGATGCTCACCACCGCGTGCGATCACAGCACCGAGTGCCGTCATAAACGTCAGGCGCGGAACCTCAAGCTCATCGGCCCAGAGTGACCAGACACGTGTTTCATCGATGAGCGTCTCACCGACGTCCAGGCACACCCAGCGGTTACTCATGGTCGTCTGTCTGCTCGAGAGTGATATACGCACATTCTGCAAGCCAAGCTCCCTGCGGCCAAGACGAAGAGCCGGGTGCATCATCGCGCCCGGCTCTCCTGACTGATCGGACCGTCCGTTACGGAGCGATCACCGCCGGACAACCTACACCGGTGCAGGTGATCCGTCCCTGAATCGCCGGGCTGATCGGGGTGTTGCCCGCCACCCAATCCACGACATCGTTGGCCATGATGTTCCGTGTCACCATCCGGGAGGCGAAGTTCGGGTACGAGTCCCCGCCACTCGCCACGAAGTCGTTCGTGGTGAGCGAGTAGGTCGCGCCGGCCGTCAGGTCTAGCGCTGACCCGGCGCAGCTGCCGTCCGCCGCCTGGAAGACCGCACCTGTCACCCTGCTACCCGCGGCCAGTCCGACGTCGTAGGTGAAGCAGAAGCCGGACACCTGCGGGAACCTTCCCTGCTCACCGGCCCTCGATACGCCGTTCTCCAGCATCAGCTTGAGCTCTGCACCGGTCAGATCAAGCGTGACCGACTGGTTGCCGAACGGAAGCAGCGTCAACACCTGGCCCTTGGTGATCGGGTGGGGCGGTGGCGTCGAGACCGGGCAGAAGCCGGAGCCTCCACCGGCCGCCGGACAGGTCAACGCAGATCGCAGGCCTCCCGAATTCGTGAGGGCGAGGTCGGTTCCATACGTCGTGCGCATGGCATCGGTCACCGCGTTGCCGACCAGCGACTCGCAGAGTCGGGATTGGCTGGATCCGCACTTGTCGGTGCGAGGCACCGCCACGGCAGACTGCCCAATCACCTCGCTGAGGATCGGGATCAGCTCGGCACGGTACGGAGCGAGCATCGCCTCAATGTCGGGGTCGGGTGCGCCGATGGGAGTGGCCGTGCATGCACCCGTGGTCACGTTCACCGACAGGCAGACCGGATCCACGAATGTGACCGACTGGTCGAGCACACGGCCGCTCTGCGGATCAACCGTGAGCGCCGTCCTCGCATACGTGCGTCCCTTGCTCCGCGCCTCGACCACGAGCTGGTCGTTGATCACGCCCGAATACTGCACGTCGGTGTGGTCACCGAAAATCACGTCAAAGCCGCCGACGTTGTTGGCGAAGTCGATGAGCTCGCCGAACGGTTCGCCGGACGTACTGTCGAAGCCACGCACACCAGCATGGATGACGGCGACGACGATGTCAGCCCCTGCACGCTTGGCAGCCGCCCTCGCCTTGTTGGCGGCGGGATACGGGCTGGTGGGCTCAATGGTTCCAAATGAACCTGGAAAGACGAGCTCAGGTGCCTCGGGATTCGTGATGCCGACCACGCCGACCTTCACACCGCCGACCTCGATGATCGTGAAGTCCTCGACCGCGTCGAGATTCTCATCGCGGTTCTTCAGATTCGCCGATACATACTCATACGGGCTACCGGGTGTCGCAGCGGAGGTTGGTGCGCCGGCAAGGTCGATCATCTCCTGAAGATGCGTGATTCCGCGATCGAAGTTGTGATTGCCCAGCGTGCTGACCTGGATCCCCATCATCCGTTCGGCCAGGACCGCCGGGCGCTCATCAAAGAAGTTCGAGAGTGGCGGAGAGGCGCCAAAGTCATCGCCGCCGGTGAGGGTCACAGTGTTGGGGTTCGTCGCACGATCGGCCTGCCAGTAGGTCGAGATGACCGAGGCGCCACCGCGCCGTCCGACGCCGAACACGTCCAGAGGGTCCAGCTGGCCGTGCCAGTCCGACACGCTGAGGAACTGTAGCGTGACCGGTGTCTGGACCGGCTTCGCTTTCGCCACGGTGGACGAGATCTGCGCGCCGACGACGAGCGTTGTCGCGAACAGGATCGCGGCCAGAATAATCAGAGGCAGCCTCGATGGCGTGGCGCGTGGCGCAGCCAGGTTCATCGCGCAATTCCTCGTTGTGTCTCGGACGTCGACATCAGGTTCAGGCCCTCCATGTTGATGCTGCTCAGCGCGATGTGTCGCTCTGATGTGGCGAGGCAGCGTGGTAACCCTTGCCGCCGGTCCATGAGCACCAGCATACGGCCCCAGTCGTAACGGGGGATCAAATC
>JBBJNX010000255.1:0-3989 GCA_037721115.1 Candidatus Limnocylindria bacterium | reverse complement strand
TGCGCGCCGCGGTCACTACGGCTGGACGAGACGGTGATCGATCCGATCGCGCATCTCGTGTACCAGTTGGAACGTGTCGCGGCTGAGGCGCATTGGTTCGACGTCATCCATTGGCACCTCGACTACTTTCACTTTCCGATGTCACGCCGCCTGGGCGTGCCGCAGGTCACCACGCTCCACGGCCGGCTCGACATCCCGGATCTGCAGCCGGTGTACGACGAATTCGGCGACATGCCGGTCGTCTCGATCTCCAACGACCAGCGCACGCCGCTGCCACAGGCGAACTGGGCCGCGACGGTGCATCACGGCATGCCACCCGACGAGCTGACTCCGAGCGCGGAACCCGGCGACTACCTCGCCTTTCTCGGGCGCATCTCGCCGGAGAAGCGTGCGGATCGTGCCATCGAGGTCGCTCGGCGGGCCAACGTGCCGCTGCGGATCGCCGCGAAGGTTGACGACGTTGATCGCGACTACTTCGAGCAGCAGATCGAGCCGCTGCTCGGTGCAGCGCACGTCGAGTTCATCGGTGAGGTCGGTCCCGAGATGAAGGGCGACTTCCTCGCGAACGCTCGCGCGCTGATCTTTCCAATCGATTGGTCCGAGCCGTTCGGACTCGTGATGATCGAGGCCATGGCCTGTGGTACGCCGGTCATCGCCTACGGCCTGGGATCGGTTCCGGAGGTTGTCACTGACGGCGTGAACGGGTTCATCGTGGACGATATCGACAGCGCGGTGAAGGCTGTAGGGAGGCTCGACGAGATCGATCGTGCTCAGTGCCGCGTCACGTTCGAGGAGCGGTTCACCGTCGAGCGTATGGCGCGTGACTACCTCCGGGTCTATGACGGGTTGGTCGGCTCCGTGGCGCATCGGTCCATTCAGGCGCTCCCGGTTGGAGCGAAGGAGCCGGTCGCGGGTGTGTAGGCTTGCCCGGACCGCACACCTGGAGATGAATGGCGACTCAATCGAACGAGCGTAGCTCGATCTCGGATGATCCGCGCACGGTCGTCGAGATCGAGGGGCGCTACTACATCCTCGCCACCAGCTCGGCGGCGGACGAGAGCGATCGCGTTCTGAAGCATGGCGACTCCTTCGCCGTGTTCGACCGCCACGGCGACATCCGGCCGATCGGCCTCGGCTTCTACCACCGCGGCACCCGATTCCTTTCGGCGCTGATCCTGCGCCTCGGCGACGAGCGCCCCCTGCTGCTCGGCTCAACGACGCGCGGAGACAACTCGAGGCTGGCGATCGATCTGACCAACCCGGACATGATGCTGGGCGAGGAGCGTCTGCGTAGCGGGACGATCCACATCTCACGCACAAAGGTGCTTTGGGCGGCTGCCTGCCACGAGCGGATCGAGCTGCGAAACTTCGGCGAGGATCCCATCGGCATACCGATCTCGCTTCGGTTTGCCGCCGACTACGTCGACTTGTTCGAGGTCCGCGGCCTGCGTCGCGCCAAGCGCGGCTCCCTGCGTCGGACGCGCATCAACGATGACACCGCGGTGCTCGGTTACATGGGTCTCGACGGCCTGCGCCGGCAGACCAGGATCGAGCTCACGCCAGCGCCCGACGTTCTTGAGGCGCAGAGGGCGATCTACGAGGCCAAGCTCGAGCCTGGGCACGTCATGCAGATCGATCTCCGCGTCGCGTGCGAATTCGAGCGCCCTTCCCGTCCGATCGGCTTTGCGACCGCGTTGGACCGATCCGGACGCGAGCTCCGTGGCCGGGTGTCCCGCTCGGCGCGCATCAGTAGCTCGAGCGATCCGTTCGACGAGTGGACTAACCGCAGCCTGTCCGACGTCGTGATGATGACGAGCGAGACCGCGCAGGGCCCGTATCCGTACGCGGGCGTGCCGTGGTTCAGTACCGTCTTCGGTCGCGATGGGCTGGTCACTGCCCTCCAATTGCTCTGGGTGCAGCCGGCGCTTGCCCGCGGCGTCCTGGGCCACCTCGCCGCGACCCAGGCGACGCATGACGAGCCGGCGCGCGACGCACAGCCCGGCAAAATTCTCCACGAGGTGCGCCATGGCGAGATGGCCGCGCTGATGGAGGTTCCCTTCGGCCGCTATTACGGCAGCCATGATGCGACGCCGCTCTTTGTCGTGCTGGCCGAGGCGTATTACCGACAGACGGCCGACCTGCCTTTCATCGAGGCGCTATGGCCGAGCATCGAGCGCGCCGTGGCATGGATCGACGGGCCGGCGGATCCCGATGGTGATGGCTTCGTCGAATACGAGCGGCGCACGCCCATCGGCCTCGCCCACCAGGGCTGGAAGGACTCGGAAGATTCGGTCTTCCACGCTGATGGCAGTTTGGCCGAGGGGCCGATCGCGCTCTGCGAAGTGCAGGCCTACGTGTACGCCGCGCGGCTCGGCGCCGCCACCCTGGCCGATGCCCTCGGACGGCCCGAGCGGGCCTCCGAGCTGCGGGCGGAGGCCGAGTTTCTGCGGTCCCGATTCGAGGATGCGTTCTGGGTGGAGGAGCTCGGCACGTATGGCATCGCGCTCGACGGTGACAAGCGCCTGTGCCGCGTGCGGACCTCGAATCCCGGCCACTGCCTGTTCGGCGGCATCGTGCGGCCGGATCGGGCGGCGCGCGTGGCGGACGAGCTGCTCAGCGACGCGATGTTCTCCGGGTGGGGAGTTCGAACGCTGGCCGCCGGGCAGCCGCGCTACAACCCGATGTCCTACCACGACGGCTCGATCTGGCCGCATGACAACGCGATCACCGCGCTCGGCCTGGCGCGCGCCGGCTTCCATGACCATGCGTCGCGGGTGATGGGCGGGCTATTCGAGGCCAGCCGGCAATTCGACCTGGCCCGGCTGCCGGAGCTGTTCTGTGGCTTCAGCCGCCGTCCCGGCGAGGGGCCGACGCACTATCCGGTGGCGTGCTCTCCGCAGGCGTGGGCGTCGGGCGCCGTGTTCATGTTGCTCCAGGCCTGCATCGGGCTGGAGGTCGATGCGCCAGATCGCACCCTGCGATTCCACCATGCGCGCCTGCCGGTCTTCCTCGATCATCTGCGAATCGAGAATCTCGCTGTTGGCGATGCGAGTGTGGATCTCCTCCTGCGGCGCCAGCCGCAGGGAATGAGTGTCGACGTGATCAGGCGGCGGGGAGACGTCGAGGTCGTGACGATCAAATGAGCGGCGACGCCGGATCCCTGCTCCGATTCGCGCACGAGCTGCTGGACGAGACCGATGCGATCGCCCTCCGTCATGTCGCTGGCGGCCTGACCGTCAGCGCCAAGCCGGATCGCACCCTTGTCACCCAGGCCGATACCGAGATCGAGACGCACCTGCGAGATCGAATCGCCGATGCGTTTCCGACACACACCGTCGCGGGAGAGGAATTCGGGACCGCCGAGGACGGCGGCGACGGTCGATGGATCATGGATCCCATTGATGCGACGCACAATGTGGTGCGCGGCATCGAGATCTTCGCCACGTTGCTGGCCTTCGAGCGCGACGGGGAGCTCCAGATCGGTTTCGTGTCCGCGCCGGCGATGCACCGGCGCTGGTGGGCGACCCGTGGCGGGGGAGCGAGCCTCCGCGTCGACGGAGTGGTGCGATCCGTTCACGTCTCGAAGATCGAGGCGCTGGCGGACGCTCAGATCGCGTTCTCGACGCTTCGCGGGTTGGAGGACGCCGGGCTGGGTGATGGGCTTCGGCGCCTGACCCGCGCGGCCTGGCGGGATCGCGGCTTCGGCGATTTCTGGGGTCACATGCTCGTTGCCCAGGGATCTGCCGAAGCGATGCTGGAGTACGGGGTCCGCCCATGGGACATGGCCGCGCCGCATCTGATCGTCACCGAGGCGGGCGGTCGGATGACGGACCTGCAGGGACGCCCATCGTGGTCCGGCCCACAGGTCGTGTCGTCGAACGGATCGCTGCACGAGCGGGTCCTGGAGCTCCTGCAATCGCCATGAGCGCCGATGGGGGAATCCGGCGACATCTGCCGCACGCGGCGGAGCTGGGGTTGGTCGTCCTGGC
>JBBJNX010000254.1:0-3995 GCA_037721115.1 Candidatus Limnocylindria bacterium | reverse complement strand
GGGAACCCTTTCCATTCCTTGAGCCGGTGGGGGAGGGGCGACCGATACAGGTTCGAGGACGCAGAAAGCCAGGTCTGGCTCGGGAAGGTCTCGTTCCAGGTCGAAAGGCATCCCACCTGCTCGTGGCGGGCAAGCAGTCGGTGCAGCATCGTCGATCCGCAGCGCCCCGTGCCGACGATGATCAGCGGCTGCTCGACCCGTGAGGCTTTTCGGGGAATCACGCAGGCTTTCTATCACTCGCCCCGGTTGAGCCTGATTTCGGGAATGATGCGCCGCGTGACGTTCACCTCCGGCGACGTGTTTCATCTACTGCTGGCGTTGCTGCTCGTACTGGGGGCGACCCGGCTCGGCGGACGCGTAGCCTTGAGCATGCGACTGCCGCCGGTGATCGGCGAGATCAGCGCCGGCATCCTGCTCGGACCGTCTGTCTTCGGCGTGGTCTTTCCCGAGGCGAGCGCCGCTGTGCTTCCCGAGACAGGCGTCGTCGCCGATTCACTCGACGCCTTCTACGAACTCGGATTGATCCTGCTGATGTTTGCGGCGGGCCTGGAGCTCCGAGCGCTGCCAAGGCGTGAAGAGGCCCGAACCGCGGGGATCATCACCATCGCGAGCACAGTGATCCCCCTGGGGGCGGGCATCGCCGCCGGCGTAACGCTCGATCTCGACTCCTTGGAGGGCCCCGCCCAAGACGGGACGGCGCTCGTGATCGTGTTCGCCGCTGCTCTGGCAATCACCAGCATCCCGGTCATCTCGCGAATCATGCTCGACCTCGGCTTGATGGGCACGAGGTTCTCGAGGATCGTGCTCGGCTCCGCAATCGTCGAGGATGTCATCCTCTACGGCCTGCTCGCGATCGCCGTCGGTATCGCGCAGTCGGGGGCTCAGACTGTCGGGCTGCCGGCCGAGGTGGGAATCGATCCGGCCTCAGCGATCGGTGCTGCCTACTACGCCCTCGCGAGTGCCCTCGTCCTCGTTGGGCCGGTGGTTGCAGTCAGGCTGGCGGGCAGTCATGACCGTTTCGGATGGGTGCTCGCAAGGCTCGGAAACGAAGCGGCGCATCAACTCCTGCTCGTCTTCGCCCTCGCGGCGTTCAGCGGCGCACTCGGCGTCATCCCGATCTTCGGCGCGCTGACGGCAGGTCTGATCGTCAGCCAGCAACACGACGTTCGGGTCAGCGGGAGCAGCGTCGGGCGCTTCTCGTTCGCGTTCTTCATCCCGCTCTACTTCGGGTTGGTCGGGCTCCGGATCGATCTCGGCGAGGACGCGAATCTGATGCTGATCGCGACGTTCATCTCCGCGGCCTGCGTGATCAAGGGCAGCGCTGCGTATCTCGGTGCGCGGCTGGCCGGGGAGGATCGCGGATCTGCAGGCGCACTCGCCGTCGCCCTGAACGCCCGTGGCGGCCCCGGCATCGTCCTCGCCAGTGTCGCCCTCGCAGCGGGGATCGTCAGCGAGGAGTTCTTCGTGACCCTCATCCTCCTTTCGCTGATCACCTCTGCGCTTGCCGGATGGTGGCTCCAGCGCCTGCTCGCAAGTCGAGACGGATCGCTCAGCTGAGGTTCCGGCCGTCGGCCTCCGAACCGAGCCGTGTCTCCCACTGCGCCCAGGCGTCATCGCCGAGTGACCAGATCCGCGCCGCGAGCGGTGCAAACGCGATTGAGAGGAGCACCCACGACGCTGTGTATAGGGCCTGTTCGCTGCCGCCGAGGTACCAGAGCAGAATTGCCACACAAACCGCGGCCGGCGCCCAGCGCGCCACGATCCGCCGGCGGTACAGGGCGATCGCCAGCAAGATCAGACCGCCCAAGGTCGCAATAGCGGAGAAGGCAAGCCAAAAAGCCCGATACGGCCCGCTGTCCTGGAGCTCGGCGCGCAGTTCGACCATCGCCCCGCGGTCGTCGAACCCGGCCATCGCCAGGTCGAAGACGCTGAAGGCGAGGCTTCCGGTCAGGCCGATCAGCCCTACCGTCACAACCCCGGCCGCGACCTGCCCGAAGGTCACCCGCGGGCCGCGCATCACGCGCATGACGCCAACCATCCCCGCGATCAAGAGCAGCGCGCCGATCGTCGAAGCCAGCTCGGCGGTTATGTAGGCGGTCCTGCTCGAGGCGACCTCGGCGAGGTAGGCCGCATCATCATCGGCCCACGCGGGGTCGATCACCCCATCGAGCAGGAAGAGCAGCGGCCCGAGAACGAGACCGGCTGCAGCCAGCATCCGCCCGAACTTGCGCGAATCCGGCAGAGTCAGCCGGGGAACGAGTAGCCGAGCCGGTCGCCGTCCTCCACCTTATCTTCGATCCCGACGCTGTCCTGGTGCCAGAGCTGGTTCAGGCCCCCCGAGGAAAAAGCGTCATAGAGGACATGAGCCACCCCGGCATCCGCCACCGTGCCCACATCTTCCAGGATGACTCCGACGCCGAGCTCGTCGCGACCGTCGCCGTTCAGGTCGCCGGCGAAGAGCGCGCTACCGAATTCGTCGTTCTCCTCGGCGTCGTCCTCGATGCCGGGACTGGCCTGGCTGATCAGCACGTCGCCGGCATCCGTGAGGCCGGCAGCGGAGCCCGGAATCACGTTCACCACGCCGGCATTGACGACAGACCCCAGGTCCTCGCGACGGGCGCCGAGCGCGAGGTCGTCGTCACCGTCACCGTCCAGGTCTCCGGCGGTGAGTGCCCATGCCAGGTTGTCCCCGCCTTCCGAGCTGTCCTCGATCCCGGGGAGGTTCTGATGCCAGAACTGGTCGCCAGCCGCGGTGAGGCCGGTGCTGGACCCATAGATCACATTGGCCGCGCCCGTGTGAGAGGTCGAGCCGATGTTCTCTCCGTCGAAGCCGAGCACGAGGTCGTCGCTGGCGTCGCCGTCGAAGTCGCCCACGGCGAGCGAGCTGCGAACCATGTCGCTGCCTTCGGCCGTGTCCTCGATGCCGGGGCTGTCCTGGTCCCAGTGCTGGTCACCGGTTGCATTCAGACCCGCGTCCGATCCATAGATCACGGCTGCCGCCCCACCTCGAAACGAGCCCGTGAACTCCCCGGGGATTGCGATCGCGAGGTCGTCGTTTCCGTCGCCGTTGAAGTTCCCCCAGGCCACTGAGCTCCCGAAGCGCTCGGTGTTCTGAATGGAATCCTCGATTCCGGTGGTGTCCTCGTGCCAGAGCTGATCGCCCGCAGCGCTTAGGCCCGTAGCTGAGCCGTAGAGCACGTTGACGACTCCGGCATCGGCGACGCCCACGTCGTCCTTCGGGGCCCCGATCGCGAGGTCATCGCCAAGCCCGCTTCCGGACTGACCTGCGGAGAGGGCGCTCCCGAAGTAGTCGCCGGCCTCCGCGACATCCTCGACGTCGAGGCTGTCCTGGGTCCAGAACTGATTGCCGGTTGCCGTTAGCCCCGCGGCCGAGCCGTAGATCACGCTGACCGCACCTGCGTCGGCGACCGAGCCGACGTCTTCGCGTTGGGCACCGACGGCCAGGTCGTCGTGGCCGTCGCCGTTGAAGTCTCCTGCCGCCAGCGAGTGTCCGAAGCGGTCGCCGCTTTCCGGAGCGTCCTCGATCCCGGCGCTGTCCTGGGACCAGAACTGGTTGCCGGCAGCGTCGAGTCCGGTCGGCGAGCCATAGATTACGTTCACTGCCCCGGCGTTCCCAGCACCCGCGAGGTTCTCCTCGGGCACTCCGATCGCGAGATCACCGTGACCGTCGCCGTTGAAGTCGCCCGCGACCTGGCTGGCCGCCTGCGCCGTTGCCGGCAGGCAGCTGACTACGACGGCAAACGACAAAGCAAAGAGGCGGCTACGCATTTATCAATCCCCTGGCAGAAGGTCGGAAAGCAGAATCTTCGAAATGTTTCCACGCCCAGATGAGAAATGTCTAAGAAAACTTCAAGGCCGTTATGTCGGCGGCTAGCAAGGCACCGAGCTCCTGCTAGGACTGATGGATGAGTACGGCAATAGCGGCGGCGGCGCCCGGGATGGTCCGGCGGCCCGTCAAGCGCCTCCTCCGACGT
>JBBJNX010000253.1:0-4020 GCA_037721115.1 Candidatus Limnocylindria bacterium | reverse complement strand
CGGGGTCGACGCGGACGGGCTGTTCGCCGCCGAGCCTCTGCTGCGACTTGTCTGACCGGCGCTCCGAAGGGCGACGGTGGCTACTGGTCTCCGCGCTGGTCGCGATGAGCCGGCCATCGCAGCTGCTGCTGATCGCCGTGGTGTATCTCGCCGGCGCATCGGCTGCACGGGCCAGCATCGGAGCCGATCTGCCCGCTGTGGCGACGGGGCTCGTCCTCTTGCTCTTGGTCGCGGCGAGCGTGCATTACGCCAACGAGTTCGCGGACGCCGAGACCGATGCGATCACCCGTCGCACCGCCTTCTCGGGCGGGAGCGGCGCCCTGTCGAGGACTGGGCTCGGCCCAGCCTTGGCGCTGGCGGCGGCCGTCGTGTCAGCCGTGGCCGGCCTGGGACTGGGGCTCATCGCCGTGCGGCTCGGCGTGCTGCCGGTCATCGGCCTCTGGCTTCTGGTGATCGGCGCCATCGGCGGATGGGCGTACTCGGTGCCCCGGTCGCTCGCGCTCGCGCGACACGGGCTGGGCGAGATCGGTAACGCGGTGCTCGGCGGCCTGCTGCTTCCGGTCTTCGGCTATGCCGTCGCGGCCGGATCGGTGCCCATCTGGATCGTCGCCGCCTTCGTTCCCTTCGCCCTGGTGGACTTCGCCAACGTCTTGGCCACGGCGTGGCCAGACCGCGACGCCGACCTCTTGGTCGGCAAACGCACGCTCGTCACGCGCCGATCCACCGGCCGGCTCCGAACGGCCCACGCCTCGACATTGCTGCTGGCCGGCGGGCTGACCCTCGCATTCATCGGCCGCGCCGTGCCTGTATCTGTTGGAGTGGCCAGCCTGCTCGTCGCCCCGCTTGCCGTCGTCGCGGCGCTGCGCTTCACGCGGGTAGAGTCACCACTCTGGTCCGTAGCCACCATGGTCGGCCTCATCGTGGTGATGCTCATTGCCTGGTCGCTGCTCCCGCCCGGCACTTGGATGGCCGAGGCTGGATCGTAAGCAGCGTCACGGACCGCATGAGCCCTGATTCGCGATGATCAGGGCATGACCTCATCCATCGGTGACGTTCGAGTCAGCATCCTTGCACCACGCGAGCTCGTCTTCGAGATGGCCGCCGCCGTGGGCGGCGCGCTCCCGGACGGCCCGCCGCACGCCAGCGAGCTCATCAGCCGAGACGGAAACGTGCTCGTCGTACGCTTTAGCGCGCCGGCTCCATTTCGCTTCTTCGGGTTCGTTGAAGAGGTGACGCTCACAGCGCCCACGCGGATCGACTATCGCGTGCTGGAGGGTCCGCTGGACCGGGTCGAGGAGTGGCTCGACTTCGAAGAGGCGGGTGGCGCGACAACCGTGACCTACGGCGGGATCGTCGAGCATCGCGTGCCACTCGTCGCCCGCTACATCGCCGTCCCGGCCTACCGCGCCTACATGAAGCGAACGCTGGCCGCTCTCAAGCGGTCCGCGGAGCGCCGCGCGGCACGCTCAAGGCGCTATCCGAGAGCCGCCGTCCAGGACTGATCCCCGGCCAGGATGAGCGGGCGGTTGGCCGTAAGGTCCCAGATCCCCACGGCGATGAGCACGCTTCCGAGGACGAGCTGAAGCGACCGCGATGGTCACGATCCGGCGGGCCGCTCGTGTGAATCCTCGTGCTGGTGCTCATCGTGGGCGTGGGGGCCGCGGGTCTCCGAGACCTGGCGAGCCACGGCTCCGAACGCGGCCTGCATGACCTCCGGCAGCGCAGGGTGGATGTAGATCGACTGAGCGATGACGTCAATCGGCAGCCTGAAGCGCATGACATTGACCGCCTCCTGGACCAGGACCGATGCGTCCTGGCCGATGACGTGGCATCCCAGGATCTCGCCCGAAGCCGGATCGGCGAGGACCTTGACGAAACCATCGTGATCCTCGATCGACTGGCCGTAGGCGGTGTCGTCGTAGGAATGGGTTGCCGCCGCGTAGGCGATCCCCTTCTCCTCGGCCTCCTGCTCCGTGATGCCGACACTCCCGATCTGTGGGGAGCCGAAGATGGCCGCAGGCATGGCGTGGTAGTCGACCGCTGCGAGCTGCTCCGGATCGAGGATATTGTTGGCGACGTGGGCGGCCTCGAGGTTCGCGTTGTGCTTGAGCTGCCAGCGGCCCACGATGTCGCCGAGCGCCCAGATACCGTCCACGTTGGTCCGCATGTACTCATCGGTGCGAACGAAGCCGCGCTCATCGGTCTCGACGCCGGTGGCCCCGACATCCAGTCGATCCGCGTTCGGCGTTCGTCCGACCGCCACCAGGAGCGCGTCGCACTCCACCGGCTCGGATGACGGTGAAGCAGCCTCGCCAGAGGGTCCCACCTCGAGCGTCATGGTGCCGTCGTGCCGCGCCACGCTCCGGACCTCGGATGAGAGCCTCAGCGCGAACCGCCTGGCGTACGCCTCGGTCATGCGGCGCGAGACATCGCGGTCCTCGTCGCGCACCATCGCCGGGCCACGCGTGATGATGGTGACCTCGCTTCCCAGGCTGCCGAAAACGTGGCCGAGCTCGGCGCCGACGAATCCGCCGCCCAGGATGGCCAGGCGCCGCGGCAGGTCGGGCAGGCGCATGACCGTGTCGGTCGTTTCGTATTCCCCATCCGCCAAGCCCGGGATCGCGGGTACCGATGGCCGCGTGCCGGCCGCGATCACGATGGTCTCGGCGTTTAGCTGTGCGCCGTCCACCTCGACCTGCTTATGGCCGACGAACCGTGCCGTCCCCTCGAAGACCGTGATGCCGTCGGCGCGCCGGTTGCCCTCCAGGATATTCGCCGCGTCGCGATCGATCTCGGCGAACGTTCGCTCGACGATGGATGGCCAATCGATGCGGTCGATCGCCGCGTGGATGCCGAAACGCCCGGCATCGGCGATGGTGTGAGCGACATCCGCCACGTGGACGAGCATCTTGGAGGGAATGCAGCCCCGGTTCAGGCAGGTCCCACCGAACGGCCCTTCCTCGATAACGGCCACCCGCCACCCGCGCTGCAGGGCGGCGGCGGCCGAGACCTCCAGGCCGGACCCGGTCCCGATGACGATGAGATCGAACTTCTCCATCACTTCCTTCCTGTCAGCAAAGACTTGATGACTTGCATGGTGTCAGGAACGTGGAGCCAGCGTCAGGGCCGATGTGAGGCCGCTTACAGCAGACTCCGAATCGGATGCGTCATCCTTTAGTGGTCATGAAGCGGCACGCCTCCCGATCGACAGCCGGCATCCTGGCGGGCACGCTCCTGCTGGCTGCCTGCGCCAGTGGGAGCCCTGGCGACAGTGACCCACCCGCCGGAGGCAGTGGGCCTCCGAGCTCGTCTGAGCCAGGAGAAGGGCTGAGCGATGAGCTGAGCGTGAGCAGCGACGGCTGGGCGACCGACTTCAGTCGCCACGAGGTTGCTCTCGACGAGTTCCTGAGCGGCGGCCCGGGGAAGGGCGGAATCCCCGCCATCGACGATCCCGAGTTCGCCGAGATCCCGTCGATCGATTGGCTCGAAGACCAGGAGCCGGTGATCATGCTCGGAGTCGACGATGAGTGGCGGGCGTATCCGATCCAGATCCTCATCTGGCACGAGATCGTCAACGACACGATCGCCGGCGTTCCGGTGACCGTGACTTTCTGCCCACTGTGCCACACGGCCGTCACCTTCGACCGCACGGTCGACGGGCAGGTCCTTGATTTCGGTGTGAGCGGCAACCTGCGCCATTCGGACCTGGTCATGTACGACCGCCAGACGGAGTCGTGGTGGCAGCAGGCCACGGGGCGCGGCATCGTCGGCGAGTTCAGCGGTACGGCCCTCGAGTTCCTCCCATCGCAGCTCGTCAGCGCTCGTTCGGCGATTACGGTGCCCGTCTGCTTTTGCACACCATACACCTGAGAGCAGCCCGTCGGGCTCCGGCCAAAGTCGAGCGATGCAGCGTTTTCGAAGAATGGAACCGCTGCAGAAATTCAGCTCAGTCCACGCTCAGGTCCACGACCACTCAATCAGGAAGGCCACCTCGTCGATCGCCAGACCTACAAGCAGCGC
>JBBJNX010000252.1:0-4022 GCA_037721115.1 Candidatus Limnocylindria bacterium | reverse complement strand
TCGCGCATTGGCGGGTGGATCCGGAACCTGTTTCCCGGCTGAGGACCCTTGGGGAAACGCGCCGTTTGCGCTCCAGTGCGACTAACCACGAAGTTGCGGCCGTCCGGTCGCATGTTGGGGTCGAGACTTGCGTCCCCCCGCTAACGCTGACCAGACTGGACGGCCGAGGCAGTCCAAGTTCGTAGTTACTTGCGCCCCGGCGCAAGCGCCCGCGGACCTATCAAGCGGTAGCACGCGACCCCGCCGACATCGGTCGCTGCTCCGGCGAACAGTCCAGATTTCATACGATGCGTGCGTAAGGCCTCCAGGATCCTGCCTGGAGCGTCCGTAATCACGCCATGTGTGAATCCGAACGGTTCGCAGGGCTTCTGGTGCACCCAACGGTCACCTGGCGTGAATCCCGGACGTTCGCGACAAACCATCGATCAACGGTCCGGCAGCGGCTTGCCGTCAGTGACCACCATCGTCAGGCGGCAGCGCGCCACGCTGACGACTGGCTCCTCGTCGACGATCCCCACGGCACCGGCCCATTGCGCTGGCATCGTGGCACCGCAGCCTGCCGGTCGAGTCGCTACTGACGCTCACCGATTGAGTGGCCTCCGCTCATCCCGGATCCTGGAGCGGAAGGACATCGGTCAGGACGAGCTGGGTGCGGCAGAGGAGCTCGGTGACCCGGGCGTCGATGACCACCTCCACCAGCCCGTTGGTGTCCTGGGTGCGACAGGTGGACGAAGCGGGGTGGTCGTATCGGCCGAGGAACCGGAACCATCCAGGCTGTCCACAGCCGGCCTCAGGGCTGTGTCCGGGCTGCACTCTGGCGCCGATGGCGGCCCCCACCTCGAAGTCGGGTGGAGACGGCTCTCGATCGCCGATTCCGATGCCGGACCATGTGCCATTGAGCCAGTCGGGCGTCCCGGTGCGCGGCGAGCCGCCAGCCCCGCAGCCCATAGGCGTAAAACCGCGCACCTCGATCGGGACGTTGCCGTAGCAGGCCAGTCCACCGAACCGGCCCAGTTCCGCGGCCTGGTCGAAGGAGAGCGGCGGATCGGGGCACGCGAGCGGTGCGGCCTCCAGCACCGGCGCGCCGTCCCGCTCGGCCGTAACCCAGCCGAAGGGGATCTCGAATTCCGGCACCATCTGGTCAGCCACGACGAGGTGCCACGCGCCGCTTGTCGTCTGGCGCGTCTCGAGTACCCAGACCTGCTCGCCGGCCGCGAGGACGGCGGGCGTTAACGCCGCCGTCTCTTCGATCTCGGCGGGACCGCTGTCCAGCGCCAGGTCGTTTGCAACGACCACTCGAAGCTCAGGGCCGGGAGTGGGAGCGTCATCGAGGACCGTGGTTGCCGGACTGGGAGCCTGCGCCGAGCTTGCGGTACACGCGGCGCAGACCAGCGTGACCAGCAAGGGAACAGCCTGCCTCGCACTCGACATCGTGGACAGAGGACGCGCTCGTCCACGACGGTGTTGCGACGTGTGGATAACTCGTCCACGCATTGTGGAAAACCGCCGACGCGGCCAGACCCCGATCGCTAGAATCGGACGAACCCGTCGAAGCCCTCGGGTTTGATCAGATCCACCACTACTGCCGTGCAGAGGACCACCCGACATGCCGCTCCGATCGGACTCCGAGAACTTCGCCCTCATCAAGGTCATCGGTGTCGGTGGCGGTGGCTCGAACGCCGTCAACCGCATGATCCGCGCCGAGATGATGGGCGTGGAATTCATCAGCGTGAACACCGATGCCCAGGCGCTCCTCCAGAGCGACGCGCCGCACAAGATCCGCATCGGCGACAAGATGACGCGCGGCCTCGGTGCTGGCGCCGATCCGCAGGTTGGGCAGCGCGCCGCGGAGGAGGACAGCGAGAAGATCTACGAGGCGCTCAAGGACGCGGACATGATCTTCATCACCGCAGGAATGGGTGGCGGCACCGGTTCGGGAGCAGCCCCGGTGATCGCTGAGATCGCGAAGGACCTCGGCGCCCTGACAGTTGGCGTGATCACCAAGCCGTTCAGCTTCGAGGGTGTGCGCCGCAAGCTCGTCGCCGAGCAGTATTCGGAGCTGCTCAAGGAGAAGTGCGACACCCTGATCACCATTCCGAATGATCGGCTGCGCGAGGTGGTCGACAAGAAGACCAGCATCGTGGACGCATTCCGCGTGGTGGATGACGTGCTGCGCCAGGGCGTGCAGGGTATCAGCGACCTGATCACCGTCCCCGGCCTCATCAATCTCGACTTCGCCGATGTGAAGACGATCATGCGCGACGCCGGCTCGTCGATGATGGGCATCGGCATCGCGACCGGCGAGAACCGTGCCGTCGACGCCGCGCGCGCCGCCGTCATGAGCCCCCTTCTCGAAGTCAACATTCAGGGAGCGCGCGGCATCCTGTTCAACGTGACCGGCGGCTCGGACCTCGGCCTGTTCGAGGTCAACGAGGCGGCCGAGGTGATCAAGGAGGCTGCCGATCCGGAGGCGAACATCATCTTCGGCACGGTGATCGACGATCGGATGCGCGACGAGGTCAAGGTGACCGTCATCGCCACCGGCTTCGACGGCACGAAGAAGACGAAGCCGCAGAGCCGATTCGGCGCTGAGGGTGCCGCCGGCGTCGAAGGGAGCCTGGACGACCGCAGCCGCGAGATCCTGGCCGAGATCGAGCGCGATCGGGAGCAGCGTCAGAGCCTGGAGGACCAGATGGGCACCGAGTCGCCCTTCGCCCGCCCGACCGAGCGACAGGCGACCGAGGTTCGCCCGCCGGCGCGCCAGCCACTGCCGGTGCGGTCGCCAAGCCTGGAGCGCCCGTCGTACGGCGAGACCGATCTCGACATCCCGAGCTTCCTGCGTCGCAAGAACGGCTGAACCGGTCTTGCCGATCAGGCCTCGGATGCGGCCGGGACCGGCGTGAAAACCGCGACGCCGCGTCGTGGCTCGGGGAGTCCGTATCAAATTCTCACCCGGTGAGAGCAATGTTCGGTTCTGGCCGATGGAGCGCGAGGGATGAGCGTGAGCGGCTCCGAGATCCCCCCGCGTTTGCTCGCGAAGAGAATCCGACAGGCTCGAGTGTGTGGGAACTCAAGCTAGCTGTCTCGTGGTGAGAATCTGAGAGGGAACCATGGCGTTCGCATGGCAGCATGGCGCCATGGAGATTGTTGGAAGCGAGCCGCCGAGCAGTAGCCAGATTCGCGAGCGGCACGACCGTCTGCTCGTACGGCTCCGCATCACGGCCGAGGCCAACGGTCACGATCCCGCGCGTCTCCGGATCGTGGCGGTCACCAAGACCTGGCCGGTCGAGGTGGCGCATGCGGCCCATGACGCCGGATTGACCCTGCTGGGCGAGAGTCGGGTGCAGGAGGCTGAGCCGAAGATCGCCGCGCTGCCGACGGTGGAATGGCACTTCATCGGTCGGCTTCAATCAAACAAGGCCCGGCGGGCGGTTCGGGGCTTCGCGGTGATCCACTCGGTCGACTCGATTGATCTGCTGCGACGCATCAGCGAGATCGCAACCGAGGAAGGCCGGAGCCCCAGGCTCCTGCTCCAGGTCAACATCAGCGGCGAGGGGGCCAAGGGTGGTCTGTCCCCCGACGAGCTCGTCGCACAGGCGGTGCCGGCGGCGAGTCTCGTAGGCCTCATGACCATTGCGCCGATGGGAGCATCGGTCGAGCAGGCGCGGAGCATCTTCGGCCGACTTCGCGACCTGCGGGATCGCGTGCAGCATGCGGTGGGCATCGGCCTGCCGGAGTTGTCCATGGGCATGAGCGCCGATGCCGAAGCGGCCGCCGCCGAGGGCGCGACACTGATCAGGATCGGCACCGCGTTGTTCGGGCCGCGAGCCTAGACGCTGCTATTCTCCGACGATGACCGCTGTCCTCGTCAACTTCATCCAGATGCTGGCCACCGTGCTCTGGCTGCTCCTCATCACCCGCGTGGTACTGAGCTGGACGAACCCTCGCGGCGGCGGGGGATTGGTGGCGTTCGTCTACCAGGCCACCGAGCCGATTTTGGCGCCGATCCGGCGCGTTCTGAC
>JBBJNX010000251.1:0-4043 GCA_037721115.1 Candidatus Limnocylindria bacterium | reverse complement strand
TCGGTGCCGGGTTCACGGAGGCCGTGCGTGGCGTCCTGAGCCATCACATGGTCATCCGCGACGGCAAGATCGCGAACTACCATCCGTATCCGCCCACGCCGTGGAACGCGGCCCCGCGTGACACGTTCGGGACTCCCGGACCATACGAGGATGCCGTCCAGGGCTGCCCGATCTTCGAGGAGAACGACCTCGAGAACTTCAAGGGTATCGACATAATGCGCACCGTGCGCAGCTTTGATCCCTGCCTGCCATGTGGCGTGCACATGTACATCGGGAAGGGGAAGACCGTCGAGCGGCATCACTCACCGGCAATGCTCGCCTCGCATGACGTGAGCTGAGCCGATGACCGTCGCGACGACCGATCCCCACGCCGCCGGCGAGCGCGTTCAGGCGCTCCTGGCGGAGCTGGGGACAGAGAGCCCGCAGATCGCGGATCGCGCCGAGGAGCTGGTCAGGCAGCTGATGCAGCTCTACGGTGCGGCCCTCGGTCGCATCGTGGATGCGACGCGGGCTGCGGAGGGCGATGCCTCGCCAATGCTGAAGCGCCTCGTCGACGACGATCTGGTTGCGAGCCTGCTCGTCCTTCACGATCTGCATCCGTATCCACTGGAGGAGCGGGTGCAGGCCGCGCTGGACAAGGTTCGCCCTTACCTCGGGTCGCACGGCGGGAGCGTCGAGATCGTGGGTATCGAGGATGACACCGTGCACATCCGGATGGCGGGCAGCTGCAACGGCTGTCCGTCATCGGCGGTGACCCTTACGTATGCCATCGAGCGCGCGATCATCGAGGCCGCGCCCGAGATTGCACGCGTGGTCGCCGATGACCTCGAGCAGCCGGCAGCCTCCTCGCTGGTCCAGATCGGGGATGTGCAGGGCGGCGAAGTCATTCCGCCACCGGCGGCCACGTGGTCGGATCTCGACCTCCCGGATACCCTCGGCGCCGGTCAGCTCCGCTCGCAGATGTTGGGAGGCACGCGTCTCCTTCTGCTGCGAGCGGGAGAGGATCTGTTCGCCTATCGCAATGCATGTCCGCAGTGCGGGTCCTACATGGAGCGCGGAATCCTCACCGCAGAGGTGCTCAGCTGTCCGGGCTGCGGGCAGACGTTCGACGTGCGTCACGCCGGTCGCTCGCTCGGGAGCAATGAGCTCCACATGAGTCCTCTGCCTCTGCTCGTTGAGGGCGGCCGAGTGCGGGTCGCCGTCCCAGCGGTGGCCGGCTGAGGGATGACGGGACCAACGAGGGAGGATCGGCCGACCCTTGGTCTGCGCAAGTTTCTCAACGCGCCAGAGCAGCCGCCGAACCTTCGCCGGTTTCTCGAGCCTCGCGAGCGGCCGCGACCTGGGGAAGTATGCGAGATGTGCGCGGAGCTGATCGGCCCCGAGCACTCGCACGTCGTCAACATTGAGACGCGCAGCCTCGTCTGCGTGGATCGCGCCTGCTACCTGCTCTTCACGCACGACGGTGCTGCGGGCGGCAAGTATCGGGCGGTCCCGGATCGGCGCATCCACGATCCCGACTTTGCGCTGACCGATCTCCAGTGGGAGGCGCTCCAGATCCCGGTCGGCATCGCCTTCTTCTTCGATAACTCACAGATGGACACCAGCGTTGCCTTCTACCCCAGCCCGGCCGGCGCGACCGAGTCGCTGCTGCCGCTCGACACCTGGGGCGAGATCGTCGAGGCCAACCCCATGCTTCAGACGATGATCCCCGACACGGAGGCGCTGTTGGTGTATCGACCGCGTGGCGGTGGGATGCGCTGCTATCTCGTCCCCATCGATGAATGCTACGAGCTGGTCGGCATCATCCGCCGCGACTGGAAGGGGTTCGATGGAGGCGCAGACGCCTGGACAGCGATCAACGGCTTCTTCGATACGCTTGGCGAGCAGTCTCGCCCGTGGCGGCCGAACGCATGAGCGACCTGACCTTCGAGGTCGTCGACGTTCGCGCGGAGCGGTATGCGGCGGTTCCCACCATGATCTTCCGCCTGCGAATCACGGAGTCCGATGCGCGTCCGATCCAGAGCATCGTGCTGCGTGCCCAGATCCAGATCGAAGCGCAGCGGCGTCATTACGCCACCGCCGAGGAGGGCCGCCTGCTCGAGCTGTTCGATGTGCCGGCGCGCTGGGGCCAGACACTGAAGCCCATCCTGTGGACACATGCGACGGCGACCGTGCCGACGTTCGAGGGCGTGGTCGAGATCGATCTGCCGGTTACCTGCACATACGACTTCGAGGTGACCGGCGCGAAGTATCTCCACGCGCTCGACGACGGTGACATTCCGCTCCTCTTCCTTTTTAGCGGCTCCGTGTTCGCCCGAACGGGGACCGGCTTCGCCGTCGACCAGGTGCCGTGGGATCGAGAGGCTACCTATCGACTCCCGGTGCGCATCTGGCGCGAGATGATGGATCACTACTTCCCCGGTGGCGCCTGGCTCCGCCTCGGCAGAGAGAGCTTCGATGCCCTGCACCGCTTTAAGGCTGATCGGGCCTTGCCGTCGTGGGACGCAACGGTCGAGGCACTCCTCAAAGGCGCCACGGTGCGAGAGACGGCATGACCTTCTCCGATGCGCAGCGAGTTGCGGATGCGGTGCTGTACGAGGGCTATCTGCTCTATCCGTACCGCGCCTCATCGGTCAAGAACCAGGTGCGCTGGCAGTTCGGCGTGCTCATGCCCCGGGGATATGCGGAGGCAGATGGCTCCGAGCGCTGGCAGATGCAGACCGAGTGTCTCGTCAATCCGGGTACGGGTGCGTCGCTCGACCTTCGGGTCCGCTTCCTCAGGCTCCAGACTCGCGAGCTCGAAGCCGTTGCCGATGACGGGAGCGTGGTCAAGACCGACGCGCTCGAAGTCGAGGGAGAGCGGTTCCTGGCCTGGGAGGAGGCGGTGGAGGAGGCGGTCGATGCGTCGGGGATCCTGCTCGATGACATCACGTCGACCGAGCGAATTGTTCCGATCCAGCTTGACGAGGCGCGCGAGGTGGAGGAGCTTCGCGATGCAGCTGGCTCGGTCCGCGGCCACGTCATCCGTACGCGTGCCGCGCTCGATGGTCGAATCGCGGTCACCGCCGAGCAAGCGGGCGGAGGGTTGCTGCGCGTGCGCGCGCGCATCGAAAACGAAACGCCGTGGGGCCCGGACCCCGGTCGCGAGGCCGCGCTGCGCGGGGCGATGCTCGGGGTTCACACATTGCTCGCGGTGCACGAGGGAACGTTCATCTCGCTCCTCGAGCCGCCGCCGGATGCCGCTGACGCCGTCGCCGCGTGCAGCAACGAGGGCACCTGGCCGGTCCTGGTCGGGACCGACGCGACGGTCATGCTTTCCTCGCCGATCATCCTCTACGACCAGCCGACGATCGCCCCCGAGAGTCCCGGCGACCTGTTCGACGCAACCGAGATCGACGAGATCCTGACGCTGCGCATCATGACCCTCACCGACGAAGAGAAGCGCGAGGCGCGGGCGACCGACCCTCGGGCGCGACAGATCATCGATCGCAGCGATGCGATGCCACCCGAGATGCTCGAACGGCTTCACGGGGCGGTGCGCCAGGTGTACCCAACGCCGGCGGCGATCCCGGCGATCCCGCCCCCAACGCCGATGCCGTCTCTCTTCTCCGATCCGTTCAGCCCGGACGCCCCGTTCTGGGAACCGGAGGCACGTGTCGACCCGCACACCGCCACGGTCGATGTTGGCGGTACGCAGGTGGGTCGCGGCGCGATCGTCCGCCTGAACCCGGGGCCGCGCGGCGACAGCATGGACATGTTCCTTGCAGGACGTGTCGGGCGCATCGAAGGCGTTTGGGAGACGCTCGAAGATGAACCATACGTGGCGATCACACTCGTCGACGACCCCGCCTCAGAGGAGCATGCCTGGGTTGGCCGTTTCCTCTATTTTCGACCGACCGAGCTGGAGCTGGCGGCGGTGGAGCCGGCGGCGGTGGAGGCGGGCCGATGACGAAACGCGTGCTTGTCGCCGGCATCGGCAACATCTTCAACAGTGACGATGGGTTCGGCTGCGAGGTCGCGCGCCGCCTCGTGGAGCGGGGAGT
>JBBJNX010000250.1:0-4046 GCA_037721115.1 Candidatus Limnocylindria bacterium | reverse complement strand
GGCCATCGAGCCGAAGGGCCGCCGATTTTCTCAGCGAGTTTGCAGCCAGGATTCAGAAGGCGGATGCGAGCCGGGCGCGCTGACCATCATCCGCTTCCATTTCTTTTGAGTTTGCGTCCGCAATTGACTCCGCCAGTTGGTGATGACGTTGTGCGTCCCTGCGAGAATTACCCTGACACCCGATGTCAGCCTCTTAGGCTAGTGAGTTGCTGCGACAAATAGTGCGGGTGGTAAGATGCCGGAGCCTGGATCGGGACGCCACCAGCCGAAAACCGCGTCCGCTTCGAATCATGAGAGCGATTTCGATGCGGATCGACCCCGGCGTCCGACCTGCCCTTGTTGCTGCGCTCTATCTCACGATCTCCGAACTCGGCCTGTATCAAGCCGCTGCCATCTTCGGCGCCTTTCCGACCTACGTCGCCCGCTTCATCATCATGACGGGCGCCTGCTTCGCCGCCTTCGCCTACCTTCGGCAGCCCTCCCCGTCTTTGCGAAACCTGACAGTCGCGCCCTACCTTATCCGGAGCCTGCTGTTCGCCACGACGACGGTGCTGCTGATCTTGGCCTTCAGCACCAGTCCGAGCCTGAATCACACCTACACGATATTCATGCTCCATATCGGTGCGGCGTACCTCATCGCGCGTCTTCCTCTGCCACTGCGGGAGCCACTGACGAAGGGCAAACGATGGGATTGGCCCTTTGCGCTCGGGATCGTTGTGCTGCTGATCGGAATCTATCTGTATCACTTCGTAGCGGCTGACCCGGACCAAAACCCGGAAGTAACTGCGGCCGGCTTTCGCGCGACCGTGTACGCAGCGATGGCTGCAATCTCGTTCGCCGCAAGCAACATCATGGTTACGGTCTTCAAGCGGGAGACGGTTCAAGGAGTCGAAGGGCGTGCGTTAGGTTCGCTGGAACTGACATTCCTGGGTTCAATCGTCGCCCTGATCGTGGCGCCGGTCATTGCCGTCCTGCTCCAGGTGTCGATGGCACCGGACTCTATCGTTTCCGTTCAGCCCACCGCCGCGCTCGCGTTTTTGTTCTGGGGCGTTCTCGCGGGAACGCTATCTCTCCCTGCAAACACCTTGCTGATCTCAGCGTTCGACAAGACGTCGAACCCCGCCCTTGTGTCCTCAATGGACGCTCTGGTCATAGTTTTCGCGCTCGTGCCAGACCTGCTGTGGCACGGCACACCCGCTTCGTCCCTCATCGGGACCAAGGGCATCGGCCTTGCGCTGATCTTGGGAGGCGGTGCCTGGGCGATCTACCAAGACGCCAAGCACTCGTAGTCGGCCTTACCCGCACCCCGTGCAAGCGACGGATCGAGAAAACTGCTGAAGTCGGGTGAGATCGCCCACGACCATGCCGGGTCGGAGATCGAGGGCCGCGACCACCGCGTCTGGGTCACGCAGACGGTCCTGGCGCGTTCCGCCGGCGTACAGCCATCGGCGAATCGGTCCGGGCAGCCGGTCGAGGGTCACTCGAAGGTGATGACGACCTTGCCGCGGGCGTGGCCATCCTCGACCCAGCGGAGCGCGTCGACCACCTGGTCGAGTGGGTAGCGCCGATCGATGACAGGCTTGAGCTTCCCGGCGGCGATCAGCTCCTTCAGGGTGTCGACGTCGGGGCGGTGCATCGGCTTCCACCAGATCAGGAGCCCTGACCACCTGTCGCCGAACCGTGACATCAGCAGGCTACCGCCCAGCGCCGCGAAGATCGTGCCGGTGTCGCCTCCCATCGTGAGGTAAGCCCCGCTCGGCTTCAGGGCTCGCCGCACCGCGCGGATCGGATGGTGGGCGTCAACCGCCACGATCCAGTCGTAGCGCTCCCCCGTCCTCGTGTAGTCGACAGCGGTGTAGTCGATGACGTGATCGGCGCCGAGCGATCGCACGAAGTCGAGCTTGTCACCGCGGGCGACGCCGGTCACCTCGGCACCCATAGCCTTCGCGATCTGGACGGCGAAGGGACCGACGTTGCCCGACGCACCGTCGATGAGCACCCTGTCGCCCGGCTTGAACGTTCGCCCGTCGCGCAGGCGCATGCCCTGGAGCGCCAGGATGGCCGAGTGCGGCAGCGTGGCAGCCTCCTCGAACGACATGCCGGTTGGGATCGGCTCAAAGGCCTTCTCTCGTGCGCAGACGTACTCGGCGAAGGCTCCGAAGCGCCCGGCCGCGAACAGGTCGGTCATGACCTCGTCTCCGGGCTTGAAGCGCGTCACGCCCGGCCCGACTGCCTCGACCACGCCGGCCGCGTCGATGCCGACCTCGTGGTTTCTCGGCTCGCGAAGGCCCATGAAGAGGCGCACAAATCCTGGCTTCGGCTTGAGACCATCGAGGTCCGCCCGGTTGACCGATGCAGCACGCACGCGCACGAGTACCTGGTCGCCTGACGGCGTTGGTCTGTCGACCTCCCGGATCTCGACGACCTCGGGTCCACCGTACCGGTCGTGATACGCCGCCTTCATCCGGCCATGCGCGCGTGGTTCGCGGGTGCCTGCGTCGGCATCGGTCATGTGGCGGATCCTAGCGGACCGATGGTCGCGCTGGCGGTGTTCGGGGCGGCAGTCGCTGGCTCAGGGGCGCCGGGACGATGTTCTGGTTGAGGTGAAAGATGTTCTCGGGATCGTACTGCCGCTTCAGCGTGGCCAGCCTGGCCAGCTTGGCGTCCCCGTACGCACGGCGTACGCCTTCCTGGCCTTCGTCAGCCAGCACATTGACGGAGACGCCGCTGGCGAACGGGGCGAGGGCGGCGCCGAACGCGCGAGCCGATGCCATGCGCAGCTCGCGAGCCGTGCGGGATACCGGTCAGGCCGTCGCTTCCTGCGAGATCTTCGCCGGCTGGAGGATCCGGATGGCGTTGCCGAAGGGGTCGCGAATGCCCATGTCGGTGCCATAGAAGTGCTCGGTAGGCTCCTGGGTGAAGTCGGTGACGCCGCGCGCCTTGAGGGTCTCGTACAACCCCCGGGTGTCGTCGGTATGGAAGACGAGGCCGCTCATAGCGCCCTTGGTGATCAGCTCGCGGAGTTGCGCAGCAGTGGCTTCGTCGTGCAGCGGCGAGCCTGGCTGTTCCAGGGAGATCTCGATGCCGGGGTCGCCGGGGACGCGCACCGTCAGCCAGCGGTAGGAACCCTGCTTGAAGTCCTGGCCGACCTCCAGCCCGAGCTTGCTGACGTAGAAGTCGAGGGCCTCGTCCTTGTCGAGGACATAGATGGACGTGACGTTCAGCTTGGTGATCATCGCTTGCTCTCCTCGGTGCGATTGCGTGCCATACGCGGGCCTCGGTCCTCAGCTCACCGCTCGCTTCACGAGCTCGCCGATCCTTGCCTCGTCCGCGGCAGTGAGCTCCTTCAGCGCAAATGAGGTCGGCCACATGGCGCCCTCATCGAGGTTTGCGATGTCGTTGAAGCCGAACGTCGCGTATCGCGCCTTGAACTTGTCCGCGGCCTGGAAGAAGCAGACGACCTTGCCGTCCTTGGCATAGGCAGGCATGCCGTACCAGGTCCGCGGCGTGAGGTCCGGCCCGTTCGCCTTGATGACCTCGTGGATCCGCTCGGCCATTGCGCGATCGGACGCCGGCATGTCGGCGATCTTCGCGAGCACGTCGGCTTCCCCGTCCGCCTTGGCCGCGCCGCGGCGAGCGGCCGCCTTCAGCTCCCGATTGTGCTCCTTCATCGCGGCGCGCTCTTCGTCCGTCCATCCCTCGGACGGCGTGTCCCTCCCAGCGGTCCGCTTGGCGGGCTTCTTGGTGTCCGTCATTGCAGGTTTCCTCTATTTGCCAGATCTGATGAGATGGCCCTCAGCCTAAGGGGCCGCCGCGCCGGGGGCTTCTCCAAAACTGCTCGATTCCGTGGCCACACTCGCCGCCACCCGCGGACGTGTGTTCGCCATCTGGACGCAGTTTGGCGCCACGATCGGCCCATTCCCCACGCGGTAGGCCGACGGCGTCTCGCCAACGATCTCCCGGAACGTACGGCTGAAGGTCCCCAAGCTGGTGAAGCCGATATCGAGGCAGACATCGGTAACGCTGCGATCGGTCTCCCGCAGAAG
>JBBJNX010000249.1:0-4060 GCA_037721115.1 Candidatus Limnocylindria bacterium | reverse complement strand
TCGATGCGGATGATGACCGGAGCCTCGCCCGACTGAGCGGCCTGGAGCGCGGCGGCGAACTTGAACGAGTGGCCGGGCACCACCCGATCGTCATGATCTCCGGTCGTGACCAGCGTCGGCGGATAGCGCGTCCCGTCGTGGATGTTGTGCAGCGGCGAATACGCGCGCAGTGCGCGGTACTGGTCCGGGTCGTCGGATGAGCCGTAGTCGCTGGTCCAGCCCCAGCCGATGGTGAACCGATGAAATCGCAGCATGTCCATCACGCCCACCTCCGCGATCGCCGCACCGAACAGCTCCGGATGCTGCGTGATGCTGGCCCCCACCAGCAGTCCCCCGTTCGAGCGCCCGCTGATGCCGATCCGATCAGCGGTCGTCCATCCCGAAGAGGCCAGGAGGCGCGCGCAGGCCGCGAAATCGTCGAAGACGTTCTGCTTGTTGTCGAGGCGTCCGGCGTCGTGCCAGTCGCGCCCGTACTCTCCGCCGCCACGCAGTGATGCGACCGCCAGCAGGCCGCCGCGTTCCATCCAGGCCAGCCATTCGGGCTTGAACATCGGCCCGACCGAGATGTGGAAGCCGCCGTAGCCATACACGAGCGTCGGCACCTCACCGCCAGGCGTGACGTCGCGCCGATGGCTGAGAAAGAGCGGCACGCGAGTCCCGTCGGCCGATGCGACGAAAACCTGCTCGGTGATGTACTCGTCGGAATCCCACGGCAGCGCCGGCGATGTGAGCTCCCGGACCGCGCCATCAGCCATCGCCACCGCGAGGACCAGGGCGGGCGAGGAAAACGTGGTGAACGTGAAGAAGAGGTCGTCGTCGTCGCGACGGCCGGCAAGGTCACCGACCGTGCCGATGCCAGGAAGCTCCACATCCGCAACGTGACGCCCGTCGGTCTCGAAGATGGTGAGCCGATGGTGTGCGTCGTGGAGCGTGACGATGGCCAACCGCCCACCGACGAGACGCACGGCCTCGATGGCGTCCTCCCCTTCCGCGACCGCCTCGTGTAGCTCACCGGGGCTGGCGAGGGCAACGGCCACGACCCGACCGCGCGGAGCGTCCCTGTCGGTCAGCAGATAGAGCGTTCCATCGATACCGGCGATGAGCTCATAGCGCGCATCGGCCGCGTCGAGAAGCGGTCGGACGCGGGTGCGCTCCACCCCATCGGCGAGGTCCGCGACGTAGATTCGGTTGGTGGGATCCGTCCCGCGCCACACGCTGATGACGAGAAGGCGACCGTCATCGACCACCTCGGGCTCGAAGCCCCATTCAGGCTGATCGGGCGTGGCGAAGACCACCGGATCGTCCGCCGCATCGGTCCCCAGCGCGTGGTAGCGAAGCTCCATGTCGCGGTTCGGAGCGTCGTAGGCGGCATTCGCTGGAGGCTCGGGGTAGCGACCGTAGAAGAAGCCGGCGTCGTCATGCGTCCATGCCGCAGATGCATGCTTGCTCCACGCCAGTCGATCCGCCAGGTCCTCGCCGGTCGCCACTTTACGGATGTTCCATGTACGCCAGTCCGAGCCGGCGTCGCTGATGGCGTAGGCGATGAGCTCTCCACTCTCGGAGACGGCGGTGGCGGACAGCGCGGTGGTGCCATCGGCCCTGAGCTGGTTCGGATCCAGCAGCGCCTCGCCAACCTCATGCGGAGCCTCTGCCGTCCAGAGGACGTCCTGGTCCTGAAGCCCGCTATTGCGCAACTGGAACCACCGCTCGCCGCGCCGCCACGGAGCGCCGGCGCGATGGTGATCCCAGAGCTCAGCCAGGCGAGTCCGAATCTTCCGGCGCGCGGGAACATCGCCGAGGACGCGTTCCGTCAGCGCATTCTGCGCCTCGATCCAGGCGCGCGAGGCCGGCGCATCGGCATCCTCGAGGGATCGATATGGATCGGCGATGCGCTCGCCGTGGTAATCATCGACTTGGTCGCTGGTCGGCGCGGTCGGATAGTCAAGCTTCGGCATCGGCTCATCCTAGCGACGCCGCTTGACGCCAATTCGCTAGGCGCTGACGGCTTCGGCCTGTCGCTCGGTCAGCTCGGTCTCGGTCTCGGCCTGAGCCTTGGCGTCCGCGGCCGACGAGACGGCAGCGATGTCGATCTCGATTCTGATGTCCTTGCTGACCAGCCACCCACCCTGCTCGAGGGTGACGTTCCAGTTCAGCCCGAAATCGTCTCGGTTGACCTTGGTGCTGGCACTGAACGCGGCGCGCTCGCCACCCTGCATGTTCGGGACAACGCCCGCGAAATCAGCATCGAGGACGACCGGGCGGGTTGTGCCGCGAATGGTGAGGTCGCCGTGAATCTTGCCGCTTCGGTCGTTTCCGTTGCGTTCGATGCTGGTGCTGACGAAGTCGATGGTCGGGAATTCATCGGTCTTCAGGAAGTCGTCGGAGCGCAGGTGCTGGTCTCGCGCGTCCTGGCCGGTGTCGATCGACGCCGCATCGAGGCTCACGCGGATACTCGAGGCCTCCTGATTGTCGGGATTAAGTCCAGGTCGAAGTCGGCGATCTTCATGCTGCCGCGCACGGTGGTGATCATCATGTGCTTGGCGGCGAAGGTGACGGCCGAATGGGCAGGGTCGAGAGTCCAGGTCATGGGAAAGCGCGCTCCAGGTTCATGTGCGGGTGTGTGTATGATTGACTGTGCAACTATAGACCGATATCGTTGCATCTGCAACCAGTTTCCTACGGACTACACCGATGACACAGCAGGTCTCGCGCCATGACCCTCGCCTCTCCGCCTGGCGGGCGTTTCTCCGAGCCCACGCGCGAGTGGTGCGCCAGCTCGAGCGCGAGCTCCAGACCGAGGAGCGGTTGGCGCTGACCGATTACGACGTCCTCGTCCAGCTCGCCACTGCCGGCGAGCGTCGACTGCGCATGAGCGAGCTGGCGGACGCGCTCCTGCTCTCTCGTTCAGGCGCCACGCGGCTGATCGACCGCCTCGTGGCCGAGGGCCTCGTCGAGCGCGTCAGCTGCGAGAGCGACCGGCGCGGCCAGTGGGCAGCCCTGACGCCGGTTGGCTACGACCGACTGCGGCGTGCCTCGCCGACCCATCTGCGCGGCGTGGCCACGCACTTCCTTGATCGCCTCTCGACCGATGACCTCGCGGCACTCGAGCGGATGCTCGCCCCGGTGTCCGCCGACCGGGAGTAGCTGTGATCCGGCGTCCCCTCCACGTAGCGCGTGCACGGGGTGCACGTAACTACAAACATGCCGTCCGGTTGTGGCTGAACCATGCATCGGGTGCACGTCCCGGCCGGAATTCGCGCCCATCGGGCAAGAATCTGCTCGAACTTGGTAGATACGTGCGCCCGATGCACACGGCGCCAGGCTTTCGGCCGACTGCCGATACATGAGTCACTGAGGCGCATCAGATGCCGCCGGCGCGTCGTCGTGCGTGATCTATCGGTCCAAGTGACTCACAAACCGATCGTCGCGTGTCGCGCTGCCCGATAGATCGGCATCAGGCCCACTGCCAGACCTCAGAGGCCGATGGCGGCTTCGTCGCGCAGGCCGCGGATCATGCCGGCGCGCGGATCGTCTGGCGCCAGCTCGAGGAAGCGATCGAAGGCCACCACTGCGCTCGCTGGGTCATCCTCGCCACGAAGCGCGATGAGCCCGTCAAAGAATGCCACCTCGATGGGGTCGGCTGTCTCGATGTCGGCGTAGGAGCTGTGCACGGCGCGAGCATTGGTGGCGTCTCCGGCTCGGAGATAGGCGCTCATGATTCGTTCGAACGCATCCGCGCGCTCCGGTTGGAGCTCGATGAGCAGCTGGAGACTCACGGCCGCGCGAACCAGATCCTCCTGGGTCGATCCCGCGAGGTACTCGTCCGCAAGATCGGAGATCGTTTCGGGCTGGGGGCCATCCGCGAGGTCATCGCGCAGCGCATCGATCCGACCCTGCCGCGCAGACTCAGCTGCCTGAGCATCGGCCAGGACCTGATTGATCGAGGTGCTGTTTCCGATGCCGGTCGCGGGCATGAATGAGCCAGCCAGGAGGACGGCACCGATGACGCCCGCCGCGACCGCCGCGGCGCGACGGCCACGCGTGGTGGGTGGGGTCGGGG
>JBBJNX010000248.1:0-4076 GCA_037721115.1 Candidatus Limnocylindria bacterium | reverse complement strand
CCAGGCGGACGGAGTGTCGCCGCCACCGTTACCGGAGAGACTCACGGCTGCGACCCCTGCCAGCGCCAGCGCCACGAGTGCCCCGACTGCGAGGATCCAGCGTCGCCCGATCCCGCGCGATTCGGACGCCCGCCCGCGAGATCGCGCGGCGCCGCCCTGGCGCCGGCCAGTTTGTCGCTTGGGTGATGACATGGTGGACCTCTAGCGCGAGCTCAGCCGCACGTCCGTCGCCCGGTGCGATGAACGGAAATGCCGAGCCTTCACGGCCTCGTCAGTCGCCTCAATACCACTCGGCGCGCCAAGCCCGAAGCTGCTCGATCTCGCGAGTCTGCGCCGCGACGATGTCCTCCGCCAGCCTGCGGATCTCCTCGCGCTCCGTCTGGTCGAGCACGATCTGAGCCGCTTCCACCGCCTGCTGGTGGTGGCGGATCATAGCGTCGATGAACAGCCGGTCGAACGGATCGGCGTCACGAAGGCCATCCACCTCGTCGGTCATGTCTATCGTGCCGCCGCTCATCGAATGTCCGGCCGGCATCGACATGCCGGGCAGCATCGGCATCTCCCCCATGGACGGTGTGTCCGAGTTGCCGAACCACTCCTCGCGCCAGCCCTTGAGCTGGGTGATCTCGGCTGATTGCGCGCCGATGATGTCGTCGGCCAACTGTTCGAGCTCGGGATGTTCGGCACGCTCCCGGGCGATCTCAGCCATGGCGATCGCCGACTCGTGGTGGGGAACCATCATGTCGATGAAGTCGCGATCGATGGAAGCGTCGCCACTGATGCCACTGCAGGCGGAGGCGACGGTGGCAAGGACGACGAGCGTCAGCATTGCGCCCGGGTGCGGGATACGTCTCAATGTGCGGGGCTCCTACGTTTTGCGGGTCGGTGATTGCAGCCGGAAGCGAGGCGTGACGGCGCCGATGCCGAGGGCATAGCCCAGCAGCACGCCCAGCACCGCCAGGATCCAGTGCAGTGGATGGCCAAATCGATGGTCGGCGGTGCCCAGGTAGGTGAGCAATCCCGCCCCACCCGCGGACACGATGCCGATCTCCCAGGCGGTCGAGATGATGCGGCGTTCGGGGGCGCCGGTCGGCGTCGCCGGCCGGTATCGGTTGGCCTGACTCGCCAGCTCCGCTCGCCAGCGCCACACCAGGAGCCCGCCGGCGATCGCGACGCAGGCCAGTGCGACGATCAGCCACAGCGGCCGCCCGACTCCTTCAACACCGAACGCCAGAGCGGCGGACACCACGGCAACTGTGACGGCCAGCGAACTCAGCATGGTGCCGGCATCGCTCAGAAAGACCGACAGGACGGAGTTGTCGAACCGATCGGCTCGCCTCCGCAGCACCGACGCACCGACCGCCAGCAGGCCCGCCGCGGTGGCACCTGCCATGCCGGGGACCGGCTGCGCCCCATCAGCCAGAAGCCAGTCCACGCACCACCTCCTGTTGGGATCACTACACGACTGTCGTAGAACGAGGATAGCGCATCGCTCAGATCGACGCCGTCTGATAGCCTCCGCTCATGACGAAACGCACCCAGCGCTTGGTTGAGCCATCGGTCGGCGCCGTGCTGGGTCCACTCGGCACGCAGGTCATGCGCGTGTTGTGGTCGGACACAGAGACGACCCTGAGCTCCCTGATCGATCAACTGTCGAGCAAGCGACGGGCCCCCGCCTACACAACCGTCACAACGATCCTCACGCGCCTGCGCGAGCGCGGGCTGGTGGAGCGCTCTCGGCGCGGACGCGAGGCGGTATACCGGGCCCTGCTTTCGGAGGTCGAACTTGTGGAGGCCAGCAGCGGTCGCGCGGTCGACGACCTCATCGCGCGCTACGGTGCCTCGGCCATGCGTCACTTCGCTGAGCGCCTGGCCGATGTCGATCCCGAGCTGCAACGGCAGCTGATTGCTCTCTCCGGGGGCCGAGACCCGTCCGGCAAGGCTGTGGACTGATGCGTCCCATCCATCTCCTCCCCCTGGCGGTGGCGCCGATGGTCACTGTGGCCCTCTGCGCTGCCGCCGCTCGCGCTATCGGTGGCGACCCGATGCTGGGCGCCGAGCTTGGCGTTGCTGCCATCGTCGGTGGCTGGCTCATGTTGCTGGCCAAGGGCACGGGACCAGCCATTGCCGGTCAGCGCCAGCTCGAGCGGGTGGCGAGGCCGATCCATCTGCACGGCCGCGATGTGCAGCTGCTCGACGCTCGCCGTGCGCCCGAGGCGTTCGTGGCGGGTCCCATCCGGCCGGCCATCTTCGTCTCCAACGCGCTGCTCGACGTCCTCGATGCCGAAGAGCTGCAGGCCGTCCTGCTGCATGAGGAGCATCACCGTCGCACACGAGCACCCTTGCGCGGGCTTGCGCTGCTGTGTTGGTCGCGGCTCCTTGGCTGGCTGCCTGCCATCAAGCACTGGATTGAGCGACGTATGGCGCAGCTCGAGATCGAGGCCGATCGCTACGCGCTGGCGGCCGGTGCCAGCTCGGCGTCGATAGCATCGGCCCTGCTCAAGTGCGATCGCAGCACGTCAGCTCTGGGCATCGGCTTTTCCACCGTCGCCGAGCTACGGCTGCGCCGGCTGCTCGACGTCGGCCTGCCCGATGATGGTTCGGCCGCGGCCCCCATCGAGTGGCTAGCGCCTGTCGCGCTCGCCGTCGGGCTGGCGGTCTGCCACCTCTTCGTCGGGTGATCGATGCGGATCCGCTTTTGGCCGCGCTGAGTTTGTCGAACGCCACATTGTCCACGCAGACGCGCCGCCGGGAAGGGTGAGCCATTGGCGTACCCCAAAGTCGACGCCGCCGTACCATGCCACCAGCTCCGGGCGGCTGGTCTCGAGGTAGGCAACGCCGCCCGCGTTGTCGACGCGCGCGAGGAATGCCTCGAGCAGAGCGCGCCCTACGCCACGATGTTGCGCATCAGGTCGCACGCCGAGCACCGCCAGATGCCAGTGCGGCTCTGCCCTGGGATCGGCAGCCCGCAGCGCTTGCATGCGCCGCCAGAGAGGCACGGTCGCAAGCCGCGCGGCGCTCAGCATCGTCGCTGCCGCGACCACGTACCGCGGGGTCCGTAACGGCGACGGATGATAGCCGGGCCTCCATGCAACGGCGACCCCGACCACACCTCCGTCCACCCGCGCGACCAGCAGGGAATCTCTGCGCGCGCCGTCTGCCACCAGCCCGGAGAGTGCGGCGGCCAATGCCGAACGACGAGTTCTCATGTCCGGCAGCAGGGCCGACCAGCCTGGATCCGCAGCGAAGGCGGCCACCAGGGCGTCGACCGCGGCCGCGACCTGCTGGTCGTCGGCAACCGACTCGATGCTAACTCGATCCAGACTCATCAACTCTGCCGCGCGTCAGTCGGTCGGCTCGACCGGACCCAGCAGCTCATCGAGCACGCCGGCCATCTGGCCCGCCGGAAGCTCACCGGGGACCTCGTACACGACGGTGCCCCCAGAGTCTACGAAGTAATGGCGGGGCAGCCCGAATACTGGGCTCCACCGGAAGAAGTTCTGAAGGCTCGGGTCCAGCAGGATGGGATAGGTGATGCCGTAGCGGTCGACGAAGTCGCGCACGGCGCCGGGCTCCTCGCCGTAGTCCACACCGAGGATGAGGAGCCGATCACCATACGCCTCGGCCAGGCGTTGCATCATTGGCATCTCGTTGCGGCAGGGAGGGCACCAGGTCGCCCAGAAGTTGATCCAGATCAACCGGCCCTCTGCCTCCGTCATCGTCCAGCGCTTGCCCGCCAGGTCGACGGCCTCGAGGACCGGTGCCGGCCTACCGACGAGGCTGCCGCGACCGGTTGAGGACGCGCGGCCGAGCGGCAGAAACACGAGCACCAGCAGGAGGGCGGTGAGGGCCAGCAGGCCGGATACCCACAGCAGCGACGCGCGCTTGCTGCGACGTAGGGGCCGATCGGTGGCGGACGTGCTCATCCGCCACCGCCGCGCTCTGACAGCGCTCGCTCGACGATGCGCGCCACGCGCTGCAGCTCAGGCCGGGCGTCGTCGAAGCGTTCGCCGCGTACGCGCACGATGAGCCGACCTGTGACCGCGCGGAGGTCGAGCCGGCGGCGGGGGAGATAG
>JBBJNX010000247.1:0-4077 GCA_037721115.1 Candidatus Limnocylindria bacterium | reverse complement strand
AGAGCGCCGCGCTATTCGAACGCGCGCGCCAGTCACTGCCGCTTGGCGTGGCGAGCTCATTCCAGGCCTACGACCCGTATCCGCTGTTCATGACCGATGCCCGCGGCAGCCGGATCTGGGACGCGGATGGCAACGAGTACATCGACTTCGACATGGCCTTCGGCGTCCTGGCCGCCGGCCACTCGCACCCGCTCCTGGCCGATGCCCTTCAGCACCGTATCGCCAACGGCACCTGCTACACCTTCCCGGTCGAGGATGGGATTGCGCTGGCGGAGGAGATCCGGTCGCGCTTCGGCGCTGATCTCGTGCGCTTCAGCAACTCGGGCACCGAGGCCACCATGGACGCTATTCGCGTCGCGCGGGGCTACACGGGCCGCGAAAAGATCATTAAGTTCGAGGGCGGTTATCACGGCCACCACGACGACGTGCTGGTCAGCATCCAGCCGCCACGGGAGGCGATGGGCCCGGTCGAATCGCCGGCCACCGTCCCAGCCTCGGCGGGGATCCCCCGGTCTCGCATCGCGGAGACGGTGATCGCGCCGTTCAACGAGCCGGAGATGCTGGCCGCCATCCTGGAGGCCAATGCCGGCGAGATCGCGGCCATGATCGTGGAGCCGGTGCAGTTCAACATTGGGGTCGTGCCGCCGAAAGCCGGCTATCTCGAGCGCCTTCGGGAACTGGCCGACCAGCACGGCATCGTCCTCATCTTCGACGAAGTCAAGACCGGCGTCGTGCTGGCGTGGGGAGGGGCGTATGAGCATTTCGGCGTCAAACCTGACCTGTTCTGCCTGGCCAAGAGCATCGGGGGCGGGATCCCGATCGGCGCCTTCGGCGGCAAGCGCGAGGTGATGGCGTCGATCGAGACGCTGGAGGGCACGCCCGCCTTTTCCGCGGGGGCTGCCGGGAGTGGCATCGAGCGCTCCACCATTCCCGGTGGCGCAACGCGCGTTGCTCATCTCGGAACGTTCAATGGAAATCCGCTGTCGATGACCGCCGGGCTGGTGACGCTGACGCAGATCCTGACCAAGGATGCCTATCCACGCCTGCACGCCATGGCCGAGCGGCTCACCGTCGGCAGCCAGGGCGTCATCGATGAGTACGGCCTCCCGGGCTACGCGATCAATGTCGGCCCCAAGGGCTGCGTGATGTTCACGCCGAAGCGAGTGACGAACTACCGCGACTTCATCGGCCTCGATTCGGAGCTGTGGGGCGCGAGCTTCTTCTATCTCGCCAACCGCGGGATCCTGCTGCCACCCGGGCCGGACGATCAATGGACGCTATCCGTCCAGCACAGCGACGCCGACATCGAGCGCTACCTGGGGGTCTTCGGCGAATTCGCCGCCGAATTGGCGTCCTGATCGCTGCGGCCGGGCTGGCGTCATCGGATGGTTCGGCGAGGAGGTAGGCGATGCTCGAACGAATGATGCGACCGCTGAGCGGTCTCTGGAATGGTGCGGCTTCGGTGATCGGTTGGTTTGCCAACGGTAGTGGCCACACGACCGCTGAGCGCGCGAAACGAGGCATCGCGAGCGTCCACGGTCGTAACGCCAACCTGGTTGGCGACCGAGGTGCCGCCATCGGCTAGACTCGGTGCTCCCGAGCCTCCACGCCCGTTCTCCGTGTCCGAGGAGCCCGCTTGACCTACCTGCCTACGGCCGATCACGACGAGCTGCGTGCCGTGGTGCGCGAGATCGCGGAGGAGCGGATCGCGCCACGTGCCGCGGAGATCGACGAGAAGGCCGAATTCCCGGACGATCTCAAGGAGCTCTTGGCGCAGCAGGATCTGCTCGGCACGTGCTTCGCGGAGCGACACGGCGGGACCGGTCTGGACACCATAGCGCAGTGCATCGTGGTCGAGGAGATCGCCCGCGCGGATGCCACGACCAGCCTGATTCCGATCGTTCAGAAGCTCGGCGCGCTGCCCATCATCCAGGCCGGGACGGACGAGCAGAAGGACCGATATCTCCCGCGCCTCGCTTCCGGAGAGTGGCTGATCGCCTTCGCGCTGACGGAGGCCGCGGCCGGGAGTGACGTCGCCGCCAACCGCATGCGCGCCACCCGCGATGGCGACGACTACGTCCTGAATGGCTCCAAGCGCTTCATCACCCACGGCTCGGTCGCCAACATTCTGACGGTCTTCGCTCTCACCGACCCGGAAGCCGGCGGGCGCAAGGGCATGAGCGCCTTCATCGTCGAGGCCGATTCGCCAGGCTTCGCCGCACCGCGCGTCGAGCACAAGATGGGAATTCGTGGCTCGCCCACCGCAGAATTGACCTTCGACGACGTCCACGTCCCGGTCGCGAACCGGCTCGGAGCCGAAGGAGACGGTTTCAAGATCGCGATGGCCACCCTCGACCGCAGTCGGCTCAGTATCGCGGCGCAGGCCGTGGGAATCGCGCAGGGGGCAATCGACGCATCGGTCTCATACGCGGCCGACCGGCAGCAGTTCGGCCAGCGCGTGGCGGACTTCCAGGGCATCCAGTGGATGCTCGCGGACATGGCCAGCCAGACCGAGGCGGCACGACAGCTGACCTATGCCGCTGCCGCTCGCGTCGACGCCGAGGCACGTGATCTGCCGTACTGGACGAGCAGCGCCAAGCTCGTGGCGGGTGATACGGCCATGCGGGTCACCACCGATGCCGTCCAGGTACTGGGCGGATACGGGTATATCACCGAGTACCCCGTTGAGCGCATGATGCGTGACGCAAAGATCACGCAGCTCTACGAGGGGACGCAGCAGATCCAACGCCTCGTCATCGCGCGCCAGCTCCTCCAGCGGGCCGGCATCGCGAAGCGGGGCTCGTAGTCAGGAGCAGAGCAAGCCGATTGTGAAGATCGTCGTATGCATTAAGCAGGTCCCGGCGACCGGCGCCGACAAGCGCTACACCGATGACCTGCGTCTCGACCGGAGCAATGTCGAGGCCATCATCAACCCGCTCGACGAGTACGCCATCGAGCAGGCGCTGCGCCTGCTCGACGATGGGAGCGTCGAGGGCGTCACCTACCTGTCGATGGGTCCGGAACAGGCTTCGGAGGCCTTGCGCCGCGCACTCGCCATGGGCGGCGATGGCGCGGTACTGATCACCGATCCGGCCCTTGTCGGCGCCGATGAATGGGCGACCGCCAAGGTCCTGGCCGCGGCGCTCGACAAGCTGGCGCCGGACGTTGCGTTGATGGGGATGGCTTCTGATGACGCCCGTGGTTCGCTCGTGCCGGGTGCCGTGGCGGCCATGCGTGACCTGCCCCTGCTGAGCTACGGCGCGGAGCTGACGGTGGGCGACGGGGCCGCGCGCGCGCGACGCCTGTCGGCCGCAGGATTCGACTGGATCACCGCACCGTTGCCGGTGGTGGCCACCGTCACCGACCAGGTGGGGGAGCCGCGCTACGCGAGCCTGAAGGGAATCATGGCCGCCAAGCGCAAGCCGATGGAGACGTGGTCGCTGGCCGACCTCGATCTTTCGCCAGACGAGCTGTCGGGCGGTGCCTTGACGACCGTGACCGGGACCCGACAGCCGGAGGAGAAGGCACCGACAGAGCGCATCGAGAACCTTCCCCCCGCCGAGGCGGCCGTCAAGATCGCCGATTGGCTCGCAGCACGAAAGCTGATCTGAAACCGATATGAGCAACGATATCTTCTTTCTCGCAGAATTCGCCGGCGGCCGGCCGGCGCGGTCGGCGCTCGAGATGGCAACCGGGGCCGCCGAGCTCGCTTCCCAGTCGGGCGGATCGGCCGTTGCGCTCGCCTACGGCCCCGGTGCCGCCGATGGCGCAGCGGGACTTGGTGCACAGGGTGTCGCACGGGCCATCGTCCTCGGCGACGAGGACAGGCCGGCCATCAGCCACGCGGCGGCAGCTGCGGCCGCGGTGCGCGATGCCGATGTTCTGGCGGTCCTGGCACCCGCCACGCCGAACGGGCGGGACCTGGCGGCCGCGCTGGTCGGCATGCTCCACGTTCCTGCCTTCGGACCGGTACGGTCGGCGACCGTGACCGACGGCGTGCTGGAGACCGAGCAGGCAACGCTGCAGGGCAGCGTCATCACCACTGCACGCCCGAGTGATGGCGCGCCGACACCGTCC
>JBBJNX010000246.1:0-4102 GCA_037721115.1 Candidatus Limnocylindria bacterium | reverse complement strand
TTCGACTTCGGCGCCGATGCCACGTACGAGGCGGCCTGCGCCAGGGCGTACTGCGCCTCGGGCAGGCCGATCATCTCGACGGCCGACATGGCGGCCACGGCCACCTGGAGCGCGCGTGGATCGGCATTGCCCACATCTTCGGATGCCGCGATCACGATCCGGCGCGCGATAAAGGTCGGATCCTCCCCGGCGGCGACCATCGACGCGCACCAGTACAGCGCCGCATCCGGATCGTTGCCACGCATGCTCTTGATGAAGGCCGATGAGGTCTCGTAATGCTGGTCGCCGACCCGGTCGTAGGCCAGGAGACGCTGCTGGGCAGCCTCGGCGACGCCCTCTGCACCGATCGTTGCGCCGTCGTCCAGCACGGCCGCGGCCGCATCCAGGATATTGAGGGCGCTCCGCGCATCGCCCCCGGCCAGGTCGAGCAGCGTCGCCCGTCCCCCCTCGCTGAGGACGACGCGGCCGGCAAGCCCGTGGTCCGCATCGGCCAGGGCGCGGTCGACGATCTCACCCAGCGCATCGGCGTCGAGTGGCTCCAGCCGGTACACGCGCATCCGCGACAGGAGCGGAGAATTGATCTCGTAATACGGGTTCTCGGTGGTGGCCCCGATCAGCGAGATGGTGCCCTCCTCCACGTGCGGGAGCAGGGCGTCCTGCTGGCTCTTGTTGAACCGATGCAGCTCGTCGATGAACGCGATGGTCGCGCCGCCGGCATCGCGCAGCGCCTTCGCCTCGGCCACCAGCGTCCGAATATCGGCCACGCCGCTGGTCACCGCGCTGAGCTGACGCCATGTGCCGCCGGCACGGTCGGCGAGCAGGCGCGCGAGCGTCGTCTTGCCGCTTCCCGGCGGACCCCACAGCACGAGCGAGGGCCGGTGACCTGGCTTGATCGCGCGCGTCAGCGCCCCATCGGGGCCAACCAGATGCGGCTGGCCGACGAACGCGTCGAGCGTCCGCGGGCGCATTCGAGCGGCAAGCGGCGCATCGGCCATGACGACGTCATCAAAGAGCGGCTCGCTCAACTCAGGCGTGGGACGACGGCGCGGCATCCGGACCTCCGAGCTTGGCGGCGATGGTCCCGGCGGTGACGACGGCCCAAACACCCTCGAGAAGCAGGAAGCCCCAGTCGGCGCCGAGCCAGGCCAGGAACGCGAGAAGGCTGCTGCCGGCGAGGTTGAGCAGCAGGTATGGCCACGACGAGAGGTCGAGCTTCCTTAACAGCGAGGCGATATACGCGGCCAAGATGAGCAGCGCGCCAGCCACCTGGAGGATCTGATCCATGCGCCGATTATGATGCGAGGCATGGAACAGAATCTCCGGACCCCTGGTCCGACGCCGATCCCCACCGCCGTGCGTGACGCACAGGCGCAGCAGATGATTGACCATCGCGGCACCGAATTCGAGGAGCTGCTGCGAGAAACTTCGGCGGGGCTGGCTGAGCTCATCGGGACGAGCGGCGACGTGCTTCTCCTCACCGGCTCCGGATCGGGCGCCCTCGAGGCGGCCGTGGTCAACACGCTGTCGCCCGGTGACCGGGTGCTGGTGGTCACGATCGGCTCATTCGGCGACCGCTTCGCACAGATCGCGACGGCCTTCGGAGCCGATGTCGAGCGCTTCGAGGTCGAGTGGGGGGAGGCGGCCGACCCCGAGGTGCTGCGCCAGCACCTGGCGTCAAGCGATGCCTACCACGCCGTGCTGATCACCCACAACGAAACATCCACCGGCGTCGCCAACCCGCTCCGCGCGCTGGCGGAAATCGTGCGCGGGGCACCCGGCGATCCGCTTCTGCTGGTCGACGGCATCAGCGGCCTCGGTGCCATGCCGTTCGAGATGGATGACTGGGGCGTCGACCTCGTGGTGAGCGCCAGCCAGAAGGCGTGGATGGCATCGCCTGGCATCGCGATCGCGGCCATCGGCGAGCGGGCGCGCGCCGCTGGTGAGCGGGCCAGCATGCCGCGCTTCTATTGGGATTTCGCCGAGGCGCGGACGTGGGCCAGCAAGGGCCAGACGCCGTGGACACCCGCCATCTCCATCCTGTACGGGCTGCGCATCGGCGTGCGGCGTCTGCGGGAAGAGGGTCGCGAGCGAACATGGGCGCGGCATGCCGCAATCGCCACGGGTGTCGTGGCCGGCATCGAGGCGCTCGGCCTGCGCCCGGTCGCGCCGGAGGCGCATCGGTCCTCGACGGTGACCGCCGCCTGGCTGCCCGATGGGATCGAGTGGGGCCAGTTCAATGCCGCCATGCGCGCGAAGGGCCTCGTCATCGCCGGCGGACAGGGCAAATGGACCGGCAAGATCCTTCGATTCGGCCACATGGGCGACGTGGGCATTGACGAGATGACCGACGCGCTGGCGATCATGGGTGGCACCCTCCCCGAGTTCGGCCACCGGGCTGATGGTGCGGCGGCCGCCGACGCCGCCCGCTCGGCCTACCAACAGCTGACCGCCGGCGTGCGTTGACCGAGCGTCTCCTTCTCCTGGTTCGACACGGCGTCACCGACTGGAACCGCGAAGGTCGATTCCAGGGACACGCCGATCCACCGCTCGCCGATGAGGGACATCTCGAGGCTGAGCTCTTGGCGCGCCGCCTTGATGGTGACCGGCTGCTCCGACCCGCGCGCATCGTGAGCTCGACGCTGGCCCGCGCGCGCCAGACCGCGGACACGATGGGGGCGAGCGTGGGCGTCGAGGTCGAGCCTGATGCGCGACTCATCGAGATCGGGCAGGGTGAGTGGGAGGGGCGGACCCACGCCGACCTGGCCGTTACCGACGCTGACCGCTATGCCGCCTGGCGTCGCCATGCGGGCATCCGTCAACCGCCGGGCGGCGAGACCATCGAAGCTGCAACGCAGCGTGTCGGCGAATTTCTGACCGAGATCATCGATCGAGATGGCGCCTGGCCGCTGTGTGTCGTCAGCCATGGCGGGACGCTACGCATCCTGGCGCGCGTCCTGCTCGACGCGCCCGCGACGACGCCATGGAACCTCGATATCGACAACGCATCGCTCAGCGTCTGCTCGACGAGCGGGGACGGATGGCGGCTCGACCGATGGAACGACACGCGACACGTGCTCGGGAAGGCGGCGGCGCATATCAACGAATTTGACGGGCGGCCAGCGGCGCTCTGATCTAACCCGCGTTGGCCGAGAATATCCATGTATGTACGCGCGAAGTACGCAGCCAGCAACTAGCCCCGTCGCCGCACGATGCCACGCAACCAGCGGCGCGCTGCCAGCCAGACGAGCGGCAGTCGGAGCCGTACCCAGGCTTCTTCCAGGCGGCTCGATGCAGACTGGGTCATGCGTCGTCCCGAATAGGCCTGCCATACCTTGCCATCGGCAACCGTGCGAATCGGCTCCACGTGCGATGGCAGCTGTTCTTCGAGCCAGCCGGAATACTCGTAGATCGTCTCCGAAGGGCGCGGGCCGACCCCCGCCCGATCAGCCGCCAGCGTCAGGCGCTGCCACGCTCGGTCCCCGGCGGGCAGCAGCCGCCACCGACGCTGAAGATGCCGCATCCGTATCCACACGAAGGCTGCCGCTCCGAGAATCAGCACCGCGACCAGCAGCGCATTCCCGTTCCGGGACGACTCCGCGGCCGATGGCGCATCAGGACGTGCCACATCCGTCCCGCCCTCGATGAAGTCGACCGACGGCAGCGCGTTGATTTCCCGTCGCAGTGTCGGATCAAGCTCGAAATCGAGGAGCGGATCGACGCCGACGCGAGGCGGAGCCACCGTGCTCGGATCGCCGGTGGGACGGACGAAGCGCGACTCGATCGACTTCGTGGCCTCGAAGATCTGCCAGCCATAGCCGGGAAAGTAAATCTCCGCCCACGCGTGCGCATTCGCTTCCCGCACCAGGTAGGTATTCGGCTCGGTCAGCTCGCCCGGCGCGAACCCAACCGCGACGCGCTTCGTGCCGCTGGCTCGCTTGACCCGGTCCATCTCCTGCGAGACGTACTCAGTGACCGCGACGTACAGGTCCTTCTCGTCGTCGGTGAGCTCGTACTGCACGGTCGTCGAGCGCCGCTCGGGGAACAGCCTGGTGCCCTCGAAGGTCAGGAGCTCCTCCTTGACGAGTCGACGCATCAGGTCGGA
>JBBJNX010000008.1:0-14903 GCA_037721115.1 Candidatus Limnocylindria bacterium | reverse complement strand
CATCGTTTACGGCTAGGACTACCGGGGTATCTAATCCCGTTTGCTCCCCTAGCTTTCGCGCCTCAGCGTCAAGAATGGGCCAGGTAGTCGCCTTCGCCACTGGTGTTCCTCCCGATATCTACGCATTTCACCACTACACCGGGAATTCCACTACCCTCTCCCACCTTCAAGCCGATCAGTTTCCGATGCAGTTTCCCAGTTAAGCCGGGAGATTTCACATCGGACTTGACCAGCCGCCTGCGCGCTCTTTACGCCCAGTAAATCCGGACAACGCTTGCGACCTACGTATTACCGCGGCTGCTGGCACGTAGTTAGCCGTCGCTTATTCCTCAGGTACCGTCTTGAATCTTCCCTGAGAAAAGAGGTTTACGACCCGAGAGCCTTCATCCCTCACGCGGAGTTGCTGCCTCAGACTTTCGTCCATTGGGCAAAATTCCCGACTGCTGCCTCCCGTAGGAGTCTGGGCCGTTCTCAGTCCCAGTCTGGCTGATCATCCTCTCAGACCAGCTACCGATCGTCGCCTTGGTGAGCCGTTACCCCACCAACTAGCTAATCGGACGCAGGCCCCGCCGGAAGCGAATTTCTCCTTTAGACGGCGAATCGAATCGCCGACCACATGCGGTATTAGCCACCCTTTCGGGCAGTTATTCCCCACTTCCGGGTAGGTCACCTACGCGTTACTCAGCCGTCCGCCACTAGGTAACCATCGAGCAAGCCCGATGGCACCTCGTTCGACTTGCATGTCTCATGCACCCCGCCAGCGTTTGTCCTGAGCCAGGATCAAACTCTCCGTACAAAACGAAACCAGTGGTCTTGCCCGAAGGCTGCTCCACCGGTTAAGAGTTCGACGTTGTCCCGCTGACTCGTGTGGATTCCTGTCACTCTTCAGCTGGTAAGCCACGTTGCCGATCTCTCGGCTTCGTTCGATTCGAGTACTCCTGTTGGGGCGAACTCGCGATGGAGCATGCTGCACGGCCCGTTGGGTCGCCGTTCATGATTCATCGGCCGGCTTCCGCCGACGCGAAGATGGACTATAGATCAGGCGTCCCGGGCCGTCAAGCAAGCGTGGAGGCTCGGATCAGCGCTCCATCGCACGGCGGCCCTGGAGCGACCGGATCAGGGTCACGTCATCGGCGTACTCGAGGTCACCGCCGACAGGCAGCCCTCGCGCGATGCGCGTGACGCTGGGCACGTGCGCGTGCAGCAGGTCGGCGAGGTACATGGCGGTCGCCTCTCCCTCGAGGTTCGGGTTGGTGGCCAGGATGACCTCCTCGATGTCGCCCTCGGCCACGCGCGCGAAGAGCTCCCTCGTCCGCAGGCGTTCCGGACCGATGCCGTCGATGGGGCTGATCGCTCCGTGGAGCACGTGGTAGCGACCACGGAACTCGCCCGTTCGCTCGATGGCCAGGACGTCGAGTGGCTCCTCCACCACGCAGATGCGGCCGGCCTCGCGGCGCGAATCGGCGCAGATCGAGCATGGATCGACTCCAACGTCCGTGATGTTGCAGCAGACGCTGCAATAGGCCACGTCCTCCTTGATGGAGACGAGAGCGGCCGCCAGCGACCGTGCGTCGTCCGTCGATGCCCGCAGGACGTGGTACGTGAGGCGCTGAGCGGTCTTCGTCCCGATCCCGGGAAGCTTGCTGAATTCCTCGATGAGTCGCGCGACCGGCGCGATGAGCCCCGCCATGTGGGGCTAGCCGAACCCCGGCAGGTTCGGCATTCCGGGAAGGCCCATGCCGCCGGCGATGGAGCCCATGCGCTCTCGCTCCAGCTCCTTGCTGCGCCCGATCGCCTCGTTGATCGCGGTCACGACCAGGTCCTGGAGCATCTCAACCTCGTCCGAGTCGACGGCCGAAGGATCGATCTCGACGCTCCGTACCTCCTGGGCTCCGGTGATGACCACCCGAACAGCACCGCCCCCCGCGGTGGCCTCGAGCGTGGTCTCGGCGAGCTCCTGCTGCGCCTGCGCCATCTGCGTCTGCATCTGTTGCGCCATCTTGGCGATCTGGCCGATGTTCACGGAGGCTGATCCTCGTTCGGGTGAGTTGGAATGGGTGGCGGCGCGCCCGGCTGTCAGCGCACCTCGGGCGCGTCGACAAGCTCACCGCCGGTGATCTTGAGCACACCATCCAGGAGCGCCTGCGCCTCGAAGTCGTCGGGCTTGGCGCCGATCGCCTCCCGGACAGTCAACGGCTCGAGCTCGAGATTACTCGCGACACACTCGATGGCAAAGGAGCCGCCGAACATGTCTGTCAACAGCGCCTCGATGGCGCCAGCACGCTGGGCGATACGAGAGCGCATAAACTCGCGGCCCTCCGGGAAGGCGAGCTTCAGGCGCGCACCGTCGCGTGCGATGGGGCGACACTCGCTGAGCAACGGCTTGATAACCGGGGTCGCGTTGGCAATCACGTCCGCCCAGCGGGCCCGCAGATCTCCCACGTTGGACGCGGATGCCCTGGCGGCCGGTGCGGGGGCGGCCGTCGAGACCACCGGCGCTTCGGTCATCGGGCGGCGCGTCGAAGGAGTCGCGGCCGCGGTCGCGGGCGTCTCATTGGTGCGCGGCCCAGGCCGCCCGGCGGCGGCACGCTCGGGCTCAGGCGCACGGCGAGGCAACCGGTCTGCATCTCGGAGCGGCGCCGCGGCAACTGCTGCCTTCGGGGCTCCCTCCAATGCCGGCTCAACGCTCAACAGCTCGAGCATCAGTCGGGCTCGACCCTCTCGCGCTCCGGCGCCTGCCGCCTCGGCCACCGTGCGCAGGATGATTGCGAGGCGACGCGCGGCATTCGGGTCCGACGCCGAAGCGAGCAACCGGCGTCGCGCTTCTCCCTCGGCCTGGGCTGCGACCTGAGCCATGTCGCGCCCGGCATCGGCCAGCTGCGCAACATGGTCGAGAGCTGTGGAAGCATCGGCGGCAACGTAGGCATCGATCAGCGACGAGATGGCGGCATCGTCCGCCAGGCCAACCGCCTCGCGGACATCGGCGGCGGTCAGGCCCGCGGTGGCAAATGCCAGCACCTGGTCGAGGAGCGACTCGGCGTCGCGCATGCCGCCATCGGCCAGACGTGCGATGAGCGCCAACGCATCCTCGTCCGCCACGGCATTTTCGGCGGCACAGATGCGAACCAGCTTCCCGAGGATGGTCGCATCGGTCATGCGCCTGAAGTCGTGACGCTGGGTGCGGCTGATGATGGTGGCCGGCACCTTGTGCGTGTCGGTGGTGGCCAGGATGAAGACCACGTGGTCCGGTGGCTCCTCGATGAGCTTGAGGAGCGCATTGAAGGCGTGCGTGCTCAGCATGTGCACTTCGTCGATGATGTAGACCCGACGGCGCAGCTCCGATGGTGCGGTGAGCGCGCGCATGACGAGGTCACGGGCATCCTCCACCAGTCCGTGGCTGGCGGCATCGATCTCGATGACGTCAAGCGCCCGCCCCTCGCGAATCGAGTCGCAGGCGCTGCATGAGTCGCATGGTTCACCGTCATCACTCAGCGCGGTGCAGTTGATCGCCTTGGCGAGGATCCGCGCGGTCGAGGTCTTTCCGGTCCCGCGCGGTCCGACAAACAGGTAGGCATGGGCAAGCCGATCCCCGGTCACGGCTCGACGCAGGGTCGTCACGATCGGGTCCTGACCGACCACCTCGGCGAAACGCTGGGCGCGGAAACGCCGATAGAGCGCGCGCTGGGCGGTTGCCGGGGGGACTTCGGGCACGGTGGAGATGAGTGAGGCTGAGGGCATGACGCGCCTTACCGTACACCGATTGGGCGGGGTTGATAAAAGGTCGTGCACCCGGCGTCGATCAGCACCAGCTCGCACTCACCAACGCGTCCGGCTCCAGCCAGGTTCTCCCGCGGCACCCGAAGGCGATCGCTTACCGCTGCTTCCTTCCGGACCTGACGGGGTTCACGGACCTCCGCTGCGCGGGACCCGACTCTCAACGTCGGACGCGGTGGTGGTGGGCGAACGGTGCTGCCCTCGACCGGGAGTTCAGCTCCGCTATAGCGGTTTGCGGATACAGGGCACCGCTAGTTCCCCGCCTAGCACGACCGGCCGCGATGGTAGGTCAGGAGGGTGGATCGGTCAATTGGTGGGTGGCGGAGAGGGAGGGATTCGAACCCTCGACGGGTTGCCCCGAACGGCATTTCCAGTGCCGCGCCATAGGCCTCTAGGCGACCTCTCCACAGGTTGCGGCGTGGCGGAGAGGGAGGGATTCGAACCCTCGGTGCTATTCGCACACCGCTTTTCGAGAGCGGCACCTTAAACCACTCGGACACCTCTCCGCGCCGGTGCGAGTCTAGCGCACTCCCCCCGCGTGGGCGAAGCTGCGATCAGACCGATGCGGAGGCCGGAGCCAGGCGCCGAGCCTCGCTCTCGCGCACGCCAGAGACGACCGACAGCTGATGCGGCATGGCGGTGTCGCGTGCAAGGTTGATTGCCCCGCCAGCGGCGCCGCGCTCCGAATCGGGCAGGGCGAACACGAGCGCGCGTACCCGTGCTTCGATCAACGCCCCAACGCACATGGCGCACGGCTCATGGGTGGTGAAGATGGTGGCTTCTGCCAGCCGCCGCCTGCCGAGCTTCCCGGCGGCCGCCTGGATGGTGAGGAGCACCGCATGGGCCGTCGGATCCTCCCCCCGAGCGACTCGTTGATGGTCGCGTGCGATCATCGCGTCGTCGATGACGGCAACGGCGCCAACCGGGGCTTCGCCCTCTTCGGCGCCCCGTCTGGCCTCCGCGATCGCCTCGGCCATGTAGAGCTCGTAATTCATCGGTCCGCCTCTGGCTCGGGCCCCACTGAATCGGTGGCGCGACTTTCGCCCGAGTCTAGCAGAGGCCGGTACGAATCCTGCATCGCTACTCTGTCTCCAAGTTGAGTCGCTCCAAGCTGCCGCATCGTCTCCCACGGCCGCGACGAGGACGCCGAAAGGTCTATGTTCCTTCCTCGCAACCCTCGATTGCGCACAGGCGCGTCATTACTGGCACTGGCCGGCGTGTTCGCCCTCAGTCTCAGCGTGCCGATCCCATCGCCTCCCGACGGCGGCCGCGAGGCCGTGCTGCGCGAGGTGAACGAGCGCCTGCCCGGATGGAGCGTCAACCGAATCGAGCGATCCTGGGAGGGTGCGTACACCGTGGTCACGCTGTGTGCGGGACGCGAAGTCGGCTTCCAGTTCGTGCCTGGCCACGGACTCCCGGCGCAGAATGCCTGGATCCAGCCCAATGACGCCTTCTCGCGGGACCGGCTCAGGGGTGTATCCGACCACTGGCGTCACCTGGTCTGGTACGACAATCCGGCATTGATGAACACGCTCTCGTGTGACGAGGAGATCGCCGGCGGCAGGCATACCTCCATGGAGTCGCGACCCTACGACTGACCACCAAGAGAGCCCGACCGCAGGGGCCGGGCTCTCTTGGTGAACGACGCAGCGAGGGTCAGGCGGTTCTGCGAGCGTCCACGTCTTCAACGGGCATCATGAAGCCCACGACCAGGAACACGATCGCGGTCAGGAAGTGGATGATCATCTCGGCGCCGCCAAGGGGCATGATCCCGAAACCTTCGGGGGCCAGCAGGCCGATGATGCCGAGCAGGAGATACGCGACGCCGAACGCACGCAGGACCATGATCGCCATCGAGGTGCTCGTGGATGCGTACAGGAGCACAGCACCGAGCACGATGTGCACGATGTTTGCGACGGCGTTCACCGGGACGAGCCCGAGGACCGCCGCGTCCGCGACCTCCATTCCCTGGAACGAATCAGCCGTCGGGCTGATGGCCGGAATGAAGCCAAGGATACCGACCAGAACGAAGATGGCTCCGAACACGAGTGCCACGAGCCGAGCGAGTCCCATAGATTCAACCTCCCTCTTGCCTGGCCCTGCCAAATGGCAGAAGCCAACCTTTGTCTAGCATACAAACGCAATAACGCGTCGCATATCCTGACGCTCTTACGGACCTGGGAGGGAATTCGCATCACCGACCGACCGCCCTTGCACCGCTGGCGCACATGGACCCGCCTGGATACTGCGATGCTCGCGCTCGTGACCCTCGGCGCCGCATTCATGCGACTGGTGAGCCTGGGGCGGCCGATCGAGCTGGTCTTCGACGAGATCTTCTACGCGCGAGATGCGTGCTGGTATGTCGCGGGTACGGAAAGCATCTGCGGTATCACCGAGCTCGCCAGCCGGTCGCATCCACCGCTGGGAAAGTGGCTGATCGGCAGTGGCATCGCCACCTTCGGGTATGACCCGTTTGGATGGCGCGTCGCCGTCGCGGTCGCCGGAACGCTCAGCATCGGCCTCGTCTATCTGTTGGCTTGGCGGCTCCTGCGCGGCCACGTCGTCGGAAGAGGCGCGACGGTGGGAGCGACCGCCGCCTCCGGCCTGCTGGCGACCGACTTCCTGCACCTCGTGCAGTCGCGCGTCGCGATGCTCGATGCCTTCATCACGCTGTTTGTCATCGGCGCCGTCACCTTCATCGTCCTCGACCGCGACAGGGTGCGTCAGCAATCACACGCCGCGTGGTGGTGGCATATCAGCCTCGGTCGCCCGTGGCGCCTGCTGGCCGGCATCTGCCTGGGTGCGGCGGTGGCGACGAAGTGGTCCGGAGCATACGTCGCGCCCGCCGTCATCGGCCTTGTCATTGCGTGGGAGATCGTCGAACGCCGTCGCAGCGACACTGGCGCCGGATGGTGGAGCAGTTTCACGGCGGCGTTCCGCCGTGAGGCTGTTCCGACCATCGTGCTGCTCGGAGTCGTGCCGCTCGTGGTCTACATCGCGAGCTACACCGGGCGCATGCCGGGCGTCATCCTGGCGCTGCCCTGGGAAACAGGGTCGGTCTGGCGGGGCATCTGGGACCACCAGAACGCGATGCTCGAATTCCACACCACGCTCGGCGGCGACCACCCGTATCAGTCACCGCCGTGGTCATGGCCACTCCTCCGCCGGCCGGTGGCGTACTGGTTCAGCGATGAGGGCGGGACGTATCGCGAGATCCTGGCTCTCGGCAATCCCGTCTTCTGGTGGCCGGGGCTCGTGGCGCTGGGGGTGCTCGGAATCACCTGGTGGCGCGCGCGGTGGGCGTGGGATCGGCCTGAACCGGTCATCCTGGCTGCCGCAGCGGCGACGTACCTGCCCTGGCTCGTCCTGTCCGGCGGCCGCAGCCAGACCTTCCTGTGGTACTTCCTCCCGACCGTCCCGTTCCTGGCACTGGCGCTCGGCGTTGCTGCGGCCCGAGCGTGGCAGCGTACGGTCGGCCGGGTCGCGGTCGTAATGTATGGGTTGCTCATCGCCGTCAGCCTCGCCTTGTATGTTCCGGTGCTGACCGCGCTGCCGCTCGATTCGGAGGGTTGGCGCCTGCGGATGCTGTTCAGCGACTGCGACCGCGCGGGAGCGCCGGCGCAATCACTGCCCGATGACTCCTCGAGCCAGGGCGTGCCGCCCGACGGATGGTGCTGGATCTGACTTAGTCGCTGGCGCGCTCTGGTCGCCCCTCGGCTGCCATGAGCCGCCGGGTGAGCGGCCCGCTCGACAGACCATGCAGCGCGACCGACACGAGAATGGCCACCGCGACGACACTGAAGATGGGACGGGCGTCAGCTGGCGTGAGGGCTGCAAACGCGAAGCCGAGGTAGTAGATCGAGCCGATCCCGCGGATACCGAACCAGGCGATGAAGAGGCGCTGTCGGAGCACGAGTCCGCTCGGTAGCAGAGCGATCAGAACGGAGAGTGGACGGACGAGAAAGATGAGTCCGAAGGCGACTACGAAGACGGCCCAGCCGACCTCGAGCACGCCGCCGATGGGCAGCACGCTGCCGAGCAGGAGCAGGACAGTCAGCTCGCCGAGCTTCTCCACCACGAGCGTCACATCGTGAAGCCGTTGATTGACCTCGTGCCCGTGCTCGTAGCGGCGGAACGCGACCCCCGCCGCGAACACCGCCAGGAATCCGTACCCACCGACCACCTCGGTGGCCCCGTACACCGCGAAGATGGCGCCGATCGCGATAAATGCATCGAAGGGATTCGCCAGCCAGCCGCGATCGATCACCCGGTACGTGAGATGGGCGATCAGCCGACCTGCCAATGCGCCGATGACGAGGCCGGCGATCACGGCGAACATCAAGTCGGCGGTCAGCCATTCCAGCCACCACTCGTCGAACGTGGTGAAGCCACGCTGGAAACCGAACAGGGCCAGCATCACGAAGGGAAACGCCAGCCCGTCATTGAGTCCGGCCTCTGACGTGATCGCGAAACGGGCCTCATCCTCTGGCTCGCGCTGCATCGGCCCGGCAACCTGGATGTCCTCGGCAAGTACCGGGTCAGTCGGTGCCAATATGGCTCCCAGGAGGATCGCGCTCGGCAGGGCCATGGCGAGCAGCCAGGTGCCGAGCAGCGCCATCCCGGCGATCGTGAGTGGCATGGCAACGGCGAGCAGGAGCGCGGTCGTGCGCCACGCGCTCCAGGTCAGCGGGCGGTCGAGCTTCACCCCTGCGCCGAAGAGTGAGACGACGACGGCGACTTCGGCCACGCGACTGAAGAGCACCGCGTCCTTGATCGGGTCGTACCAGTTGATCCCGACACCGCGCAGAACGATGCCCGCGAGAACACCGGCGCCCAGATAAATGAGGGCTGCTGAGAAGGGGCGACCGCGTTGAACGGAGAGCGCAACCGCTCCAACGAGGACGACGAGGCCACCGACCAGCAGGAGCACTTCGTACAACCCAGGGTCAAATGACCAGCCCGGGGTGCGGGCGATCAGCACGGCATCTCCACTCGGCCGATCATCGCAGGTCGATTGGGGTCGGGCAGCCGCGCCCTCGAAGGACGGTCAGCGCTCCGCGGGCGGCACGACCCCGATGCCTTTACGGAATGCGAGCTCCCCGCCGAGCCAGCCAGTGATTGCCAACATGGCGGCCGCTGCGGCGGACAGGCCCAGCGCGGCGGCCGGCACCCGACTGGCCGATTGCTGCCGCAGCACCAGGCTGACCGCACTCATGCCAAGGATGGCGGCATTCCCGCCGGCATGCGCGATCCCCATCGGGCCGCGAGCGGCGCGAATCGTCGAGAAGTCGATCAAACCCAAACTGGCGGCCATCAGGCCGCCGACGATGCCGCCGCCGATCAACCATCGGCTCATGCGAGCGAAAAATCCTTCCCCGGTGATGAGGTAGGCCACGTCGCTGACGGCGGCGGCCGAAAGCAGGCCGATCGGAATCGGCACGACGACAGGATGCAGCGGATGACCGGCGATTGCCGCTGTGCTGCGATGTTCGGTGGGGGCGAGCGGCCCTGCTGAGCTGGATCGATCGCGTGCCATGCCCATCCGTGGCCTCCTCGTCAACGTCGCGGCCTCGTCAACGTCGCGGCCTGGCCAACGTCACCGGCTCACATGCACGCGACATGCCGAGTCTGAATGGGCACGGTAAGGTGAATGTGGCGTGCCCGAGAGGGCTGAGACACGCGAAGTCGGTCCTTGTACCGATTCACGCGCGAGACGAGTGGGAGTCCGCCGCAGGTGAGGACAGCGCGTGACTGCACGGTTCGTACGGACGTTCTATTTGCTCTGGACCCCAGCCGGGATCGTCCTCGTCTCCGACGATCCGCGCGGCGTGGTCGGAGCCATCGAGCTCAGCCGCACCAGCCACCGCAAGATGATCCAGAACCTGGTCTGGGGGGCTGCAACGCGCTGGCCATCCCGGTCGCCGCGGGCGTCCTGGCCCCGGTCGGCTTCATCCTGCCCATGAGCATCGGCGCAGTGGCGATGAGCCTTTCCACCATCGTCGTGGCGACCAATGCGCAACTGCTCCGCGGCCTGCGGCTGCGTCCGTCGCACGCATAGGACATCGCGTGGCGCGCGGGCGAGGCCTGAACGCTGGAGCGCGGGACGGACGTGAACGTCGGACGTGCGCCGCGAGCCATCTTTGCGACTGCCATAGGATGGTTCGGTGAACCCACGTTTGGCAGCGTATGCCGCTGCGACCTGGTCCGTGGCGTATGGAGGCCTTGGCCTGCTCTGGACGCTGGGAGCCGGAGGCTTTCCGTTCGGCGTGACCAACGATCCCGGCGCGGAGCTCTCGCTGCTGGGCGGAGTGACCGCTGCTGCTGCCGCGCCGATCATCGCCGCGCTGGGGCTGACCGGCGGGATGGTCGGCCTGGTCATGGCCGGCAACCGAGGAGGGAGCTGGCGACCAGCGTTGCTCAGCTTTGCCTGGACGGCGGCGATCGTCCTGGCGCTGCTCATCCCCGACTATCGCGTGCTGGTGCTGGTGGCCTACACGCCGATCGTCATCATCGGCGCCCTCTTCGGCTGGGCACCGGGTGGTGGTGCGACCCTGTCGGACGCCGCGCCGTGGCCGGTGGTCAACCAGCTCATCTGCATCGGCGGCGGACTGGCCTGGGCCGCCGCGGCGGTGAGTTATGGCCGCCTCACGCGCGGCGCCTGCGCACGCTGCGGGCGGACCGACGTCGGAGGCGGCTGGACGACGCCTGAGGTGGCAGCGCGCTGGGGCCGCTGGGCCGTCGGCGTGGCGGTGCTCATTCCGGTCCTGTACGCACTTACCCGCTGGGCATGGGCCCTGGGCGTGCCGCTCGGCATCACGGAGGAGTTCCTGCGCGAGGGGCAGGCGAGCGGGCTGTGGCTGGCGGGGGCCGCATTGGCGACGGTGGCGGTGATTGGCGCCCTGCTCACCCTTGGGCTTACCCAACGCTGGGGGGAGGAGTTCCCCGTCTGGTTCCCCGTCATCGGCGCCAGGCGCGTGCCGCCCGCGCTGGCCCTCGTTCCCGCGGTAGTGGCGAGCGCGGGGCTGATGTTCGTGCGCCTCGCGCTGGCCGGCGGCTTCGCCTTCGACGAGGACACGACGTTCACCCTGACCGACAACTGGGCGGCACTGGCTCCGGAGCTGCTCTGGCCGATCTGGGGGGCCGCCCTCGGCGCCGCCACCCTTGGATACCATTACCGGCGCCGTGGTCAGTGCCGTCTATGCGGACGCGGCTAGATCTCGAGGCCGTCGGGGAAGTGGTGTCGAGCCCAGGTGCCGCCACTCTTCCACGGCGTGGATGGTGGCCTGGTCCATCAGCTCCAGGACGCTCGGCAAGACGCCGGCGACCGTCATGCCCGCTGGCGACCTTCCTCAGCTCTGTCCAAGGAGACAGGCTCTACGGCCTCTGGCGGCTCGCGGCCACAACCGGAGTCAGGCGCGGCGAGCTCCTTGGCCTGCGTTGGGTGGACGCGGAACTAGAGCGGGCCACGGTGAGGATCGTGCGGGCGTATGTCCGCGGCGCCGCCGGACTCCACTACGGCGAGCCCAAGACGGCCTCAGGGCGCCGGATGATCGCGCTGGACCCGGGGACGGTCGGGGTCCTGCGGTCGCACCGGGCGCGACAGGCGCAGGAACGGCTAGCGTGGGGCGCCGACTATCAGGGCGGCGACCTGCTCTTTGCCCGCGAGAATGGGGCGCCGCTTGACCCCGACAGCGTGACCGGATTCTTTGAGCGCATTGTTCGCGGGCTCGGGCTGCCGCGCATCCGGCTCCACAATCTGCGGCACACTCACGCGACGCTCGCGCTGTCGGCCGGCATCCACCCGCGGGTTGTGATGGAGCGGCTCGGGCACTCCTCCATTGCCATGACGCTGGACCTCTACTCGGACTCCATCCCGGCGATGCAGGCGGCCGCGGCTGATAGGATCGCCGCTTTGATTGATGCCACCGCCTGAACATGAAGCGACGCCGCAAGCATCGGACGAAGTTCGATGCCATACGAACGGGCGCCATGGCGCTCACGATGAGCATCGTCTCGACAGGCTGTGGATTTTCCCTGCCGCCGTCGCCCACGAATGCCGAACCCCCGGCGAGTGAAGGATTTGAGGTCGCCATCGACAACCAGTCATCGTCGGCGATCCAGCTGGTTCTATTGCAAGAAACGTTTGGGCCAATCGGGGTGAGCCATCCCGACGGGGGTTCCATCAGCCGGACGGTAGGGCCATGCGAAGCATCGACCCTGAAGGGCTCAATTGACGGTCCGTTCTCACTACGGGTGGGCGCTCCGCAAGCGGATGACTCTGCGCTGCCGATCCTTGCGACCTCCGACGAACTTGCCGGGGATGACGGCATCCGCGTGCTCGTGCGTATCGCGTCAGACGGCTCCATGTCGTTCGGCGACCTAGTCGGTAGTGCGCCAGATCGACCGCCGGGCGAGTGTTAGGAGGACGGCCGCTAGCGGACCGCTAGCGAATGCCCCTCCGAGACAGACCAAGAGCCCGCCGAAGCGAGCTCTTTCGTGTGTAGAAGGGTGGCGTGCCCGAGAGGACTCGAACCTCCGACCTTTAGGTCCGCAACCTAACGCTCTATCCACTGAGCTACGGGCACACGCGCTGGCGGAGAGGGAGGGATTCGAACCCTCGGAAGAGGTTTACCCCCTTCAACGGTTTAGCAAACCGCCGCACTAGGCCACTATGCGACCTCTCCGAACGGCGCCGATGATAGCATGGGGGCTCGCCACGGACGGACCCGTCCCTGGCTCTTCATTGCTTCCTGTACCCATCCGTAGTGTGTCCGAGATGCCTGCCACCCGCCTACCGATCATCGGCTATCCCCTGACCGACACGCCCCTTGAAGGCGTCCTTCGGGCTGCCATCGGAGACATCGGCGCGCCGCTCGAGATCGAGCGATGGGAGCGACGACCGCATCAGCTGGCCGACGCGCTCCGTGAGATCCGGGAGGACGACGCCTTCGCCGGCGTGCTCCTTGCCTCGCCGCACAAGGAGAAGGCTGCCCCACTCTCGGATGCGCTCTCGGAGGACGCGCGCATCAGCGGAGCGGTCAATGTCTTCGTGCGGGATGAGCGGCGACTCCGAGGCCACAACACGGACGCGGATGGCATCCGAGCGGGGCTGATCTCGATCCTGCCGAAGGTGCGGGGGAAGTGGCCGCGCAACGCCGTCGTGCTCGGCGCCGGCGGCGGCGCGCGGGCCGTCGTGGCAGTCCTCATCGGCGCTGGATTCCAGCATGTTGCCGTGCTGAACCGTCACCTCCATAAGGCCGAAGCGCTCGTGGCACATTTCTCGCGTACGGCGCGGAACATGGAGCTTCGTGCGCGACCGTGGCACGACGCGATCATCGAGGCGGAGCTGGTCCGCGCCGAGCTGCTCGTGAACGCCAGCGGCATCGGTGCCGATGGTGACGACTCGCCGATCGCCGCTGACCTGCTGCCTCCGGACCGCTATCTCCTCGACCTCGTCATCGACCGTGCTTCGACGCCGCTCATGGAAGCGACGAGGGCACAGGGCGGGACCGCCGCGAACGGCCAGGCGGCGTTCCTGCGGGCAAGCTCGGAAACGATCCACCTGCTGACCGGGAAGCAACCCGCGCCCTCACGGCTCCAATCTGCCATGGCGGCGGAGCTCGGCGTGTTCGATGAGGCGCTCGCGGAAGTTGACGACTGAGGCAATGATGCGCCGGACCCCCGCGACCGTTCCTTCTGTGAGCGTGGCGTGAACGACGATCGTCGTGCGGACGCTCAATTGGCCGATCGTATCCGGATCGGCGACACGGAGGCGCTCGGTGAGCTGTATGACCGCTATGCGGGCACGGCGACCGCAACCGCTCTTCGCGTTGTCGGGAGCCGGGAGGAAGCAGAGGATGTCGTGCACGACGCGTTCGTCGCAGTCTGGCGCAAGATCGATCGCTTCGATACGGAGCGGGGAGCATTGCGCGCGTGGCTCATGACGGTGGTTCGCAATCGAGCCATCGATCGAGTGCGCGCGCGGCGCGTCAGCATCGACGTGGATGACGCGGACGAGCGATCACTTCTGCGGACCGGCCCGAACCCGACGATGGAGGATGCCCTCTCTCGTGCATCGGCCGCGGATCTGAGGACTGCCATGGCGTCGCTCCCCGATGACCAGCGCCGGGCGCTCGAGCTCGCCTACTTCGAGGGCTACACGTACCGTGAGGTCGCTGACCTCACCGGCGTGCCCGCGGGAACCGCCAACGGACGACTGCGTCTCGCACTCGGGAAGCTGCGCGAGGCCTTGACCGGTACGACGGCCGCACCACTGCACTTCGGAGACGCGTCGCTACGCAACGATCTGAGCCGATGACCGTTCACCTCGACATTGATTGCCGGACCTTCGACGAGGTCGCCCCGGCGTACGGCCTGGGCGCCGTCGATGCGCGTGAGATTGACGCCATCGAGCAGCACCTGGATGGCTGCACGCAGCCTCATGACGAGGCACGCGAGCTGATCGCGGCCGCCTCGCTGATGCCGATGGCTCTCGAGCCGGCCGCTCCCTCGTCCGCCCTCCGAGGCCGGTTGATGGCGACGATCGCCGAGACGTCGCAGGAGCATCGAGTGACCGCGGTTGCACCAACCCAGCGAGCCGCCGTGATCGAGCCGATGACGATGCCCCGACGCCCCTGGTGGCAGTTCGGCGCTATGCCATCTGCCGTTGCCGCCGTCGGGCTGGCCGCCGCGGTCGGCCTGGGAGCGTGGGGGATCACCCTCAACGGCCAGCTGTCCGATCGCGATGCGGCCCTGCGCGCCGTGGCATCGGCCGACGCGGCCTATGTCGCCGAGGGCGACGCCGGTCGCGGTTGGGTCATCGAGAACGGCAACGAGGCACTGTTCCTGGCCGACGGGCTCGCCGAGCTCGCATCCGGTCAGCTGTATGAGCTGTGGCTGATGGACGCCGCTGGCAACGCCGTCGCAGTCGGGACACTGGACGACACGGATGGTGTCGCCGTCGTGGCGCTCGAACAGGACCTCGGCGACGCCGCCACCTTCGCGGTGACGGTCGAAACCGACCGGGTCGATCAGCCGACGAGTGACCCGGTCATGGTTGCCGCCCTCGGGGCCTGACCCCGGCGCCGTACCCTACCGCCGCTGAGCGGCGCTATCTGCTCCGGGACGAA
>JBBJNX010000245.1:0-4118 GCA_037721115.1 Candidatus Limnocylindria bacterium | reverse complement strand
ATCGGGCGTCCATTTCGGGCACCAGACCCGCCGCTGGAATCCGAAGATGCGCGAGTACATCTTCGCCGAGCGGAACGGGATTCACATCATCGACCTGGCACAGACCGTGTCCTTGCTCGAGTCCGCGCTCGAGTTCGTGCGTGAAACGGTCCGCCGCGGAGAGAGCGTCCTCTTTGTCGGCACCAAGAAGCAGGCCCAGGATGCCCTCTCCGAGGCGGCGACGCGCTCCGGACAGCACTATGTCAACACTCGCTGGCTCGGCGGGATGCTGACCAACTTCACCACGATCAAGCGACGCATTCAGCGCATGGAGGCCCTGGAGGCGCGGCGCGACGCGGGTGAGTTTGAGCGCCTCACGAAGAAGGAGGCGATGAAGCTGACCGAGGAGATCAAGAAGCTCGATAACGCCCTCGGCGGCATTCGCAAGATGCGTCGCGTGCCCGGCGCAGTCTTCATCGTAGACCCGCACCGCGAGGCGATCGCGGTCGCCGAAGCCCGACGACTCGAGATTCCGATCGTGGCGATGACCGACACGAACTGTGATCCGGATCTTATTGACTGGGTCATTCCTGCCAATGACGACGCGATTCGCTCGGTTCGCCTGATCTGCGGTCTCATTGCCGATGCGGCGAGCGTCGCCCAGCAGGAGCGCCAGGCGAAGCTTGACGAAGAATTCGAGCAGGCCGAGGCGCTGCCGCCCGTCGACGACACCGCGCTCGGGTCCGAGGCTGACTACACGGCGGCCCTGGCCACCGGTGAGGCGCTCGTCTTCGAGCCCGAACCGGAGGACGACGAAGAAGAGGAGCGCAAGGCACGCGCGCGGCGCGCCGCCAACCTCGACGAGGGTGAGCCAGAGCACAATCCCGATCGTGAGCACGAGCGCCAGATCGCCGAACAGACCAAGGAGCATGAGCCGCGCCCGTAGGCGGCAGGCGAACCGATATGACGAACACACAAATCATCAAGCCCGAGGATGTCAAGCAGCTCCGGGCGCAGACCGGCGCGGGCATCATGGACTGCAAGCGCGCGCTCACCGAGTCCGACGGCGACTACGAGAAGGCGGTGCTCTTCCTGCGCGAGAAGGGCCTTTCGACCGCCGCCAAGAAGGCCGGGCGTGTCGCTCGCGAAGGGATCGTCACGAGCTACATCCATCATGGATCGCGGCTCGGCGTACTGCTGGAGCTCAACTGCGAAACCGATTTCGTGGCGCGCACGGATGACTTCCAGCAGCTTGCCAGGGATATCGCCATGCAGGTGGCAGGCATGGCCCCACAGTACGTCAGCCGCGAGGACGTTCCCGCCGAGATCATCGAGGAGCAGACGCGACTGTTCGCGGTCGATGCCGAGCGTGATGGCCGCCCGGCTGGCCGTATCCCGATGATCGTCGAGGGCAAGCTGAACAAGTGGTTCGAGTCGGTCTGTCTTCTCGATCAGCCGTTTCGCGACACCGATCGCAAGATCGCGGACCTGATCACCGAGAAGGTCGCCCTCCTCGGAGAGAACATCAAGGTTGCTCGCTTCGCCCGAATGGGGGTCGGTGAGACCGCACAGCCAGAGACCGACGAGGCCGCCTCACGGTGACCGCACGGGGTGCCACGTCCGAAGCGACCTCACCTCGGCGGGTGCTTCTGAAGCTCTCCGGCGAAGCCTTGATGGGGGGCAACGAGTATGGGATCGACCCCGAGATCGTGCGCGGCATCGCCGCACAAATTGCCGCGGGCAAGGAGGACGGAACCGAGATCGCGGTGGTCGTCGGGGGTGGCAACATCTTTCGCGGGCTCGCGGCGAGCGCGCGTGGGATGGATCGCTCGACCGGGGACTACATGGGCATGCTGGCGACGGTGATGAACGGGCTCGCCATGCAGGACGCACTGGAGCAGGCGGATTGTCCGACGCGCGTGATGAGTGCCATCGCGATGAACGAGATCTGCGAGCCGTACATTCGCCGCCGCGCCGTCCGTCACCTCGAGAAGGGCCGGGTCGTGGTGATGGTGGCCGGGACCGGAAACCCCTACTTCACGACAGACACTGCGGCGACGCTCCGCGCCGTCGAAGTCCACGCCGAAGTGATTCTGAAGGCGACCAGGGTTGACGGGGTGTACGATGCCGACCCCGAGAAGCATCCAGACGCTCGGCGCTACAGCGAGATCGGCTACACCGATCTGCTGAGCAATCGACTCCAGGCACTCGATGCGACTGCCGTGAGCCTGGCAATGGACAACGAGATGCCGATCGTCGTCTTCGACATGACGGTCCCGGGTAACATCACCCGGGCGATCGCCGGCGAGCGAATCGGCACGCTGATCTCAGGAGAGTGACACGATGACGCACGAGGCGCTGATCGCGATCGAACCCAGGATGCAGCGCGCCATCGAGGCCATGGAACGCGATTTCGCCGGCATCCGTACTGGCCGAGCTTCCACGGCGCTCGTCGAGCGCATCACGGTCGACTACTACGGGGCGCAGACCCCGCTCAACCAGGTCGCCGGCATCAGCACGCCGGATGCGCACCTGATCGTCATCCAGCCGTGGGACCGTTCGGTCCTGTCGGCGATCGAAAGGGCCATCACGAAGAGCGACATCGGCCTGATGCCGAACGTCGACGGTACCGTCGTGCGTCTGCATGTGCCGCCGCTCACCGAAGATCGGCGCAAGGACATGGTGAAGCAGGTCCGGCGTCGTACCGAGGAGGCGCGCGTGGAGGTGCGGAATCACCGGCGCGAGGCGTCCGACCTTCTCAAGAAGGGCCTGCGGGACGGCGATCTTTCTGAGGACGAGGAGCATCGGGAACTCGAGGCGCTTCAGAAGCTGACGGACCGGCACGTGGAGGCGATCGACGCGCGGGCGGAGCGCAAGGAAGCCGAAATCCTGGAGGTCTGACCGTGCCGGACGAGGTCCGACCCCGGCACGTTGCGATCATCGCCGATGGAAATCGTCGCTGGGCGCGCGAGCGCGGCCTGCCGGTGCTCGCCGGCCACATCCAGGGTATCGAAGCGATCCGTCCGATCCTGCGGCGGGCTCGCGACCGAGGAGTCGAGACACTCTCCGTCTACACGTTCAGCACCGAGAACTGGAACCGGCCAGCGGACGAGGTGGCGGGCCTGTTCGGCCTCATCGATGGTGCCGTCCGCCAATACACTGATGAGCTCATCACCGAGGGGGTTCGGGTTCAGATCATCGGCCGCCTGCACGAGGCACCGTCTGACGTGCAGCGTTCCATTCGGTCCGCCGAGGAACGCACCGCCCGCGGCACGCGCATGGAGCTCAACATCTGCTTCAACTACTCCGGGCGCGCCGAGATCGTCGACGCGGCACGGGCGATGCTCGCGGCCCACGCTGATCCGCACGATCTTGACGAGACGCACTTTGCGCAGCACCTCTACACGTCCGGCCAGGCTGATGTCGACCTGATGATTCGAACAGGTGGGGATCAGCGGACCAGCAACTTCCTGCTCTGGCAGGCGGCATACGCCGAGCTCGTCTTCTCCGCGAAGTTCTGGCCGGACTTCACCGCGGACGATCTTGACGCTGCCCTGGCCGAGTACGCGCGCCGCGACCGGCGCTTCGGAGGCTAGAGCGTGCTGCGAACTCGAGTCCTCAGCGCCCTGGTGCTCGCGCCGATCATCCTGGCCATCGTGCTGCTGGGGGAGCCGTGGCTGTCACTGCTGGTCGGGATTGCCGCGTTTCTCGCGCTTGTCGAGCTCGTCGGACTGCTCGACGCCGCAGGCCACCAACCGCCGCAGGTGCTGACGATCGTCAGCGGCATGGCGCTGGTCGCCGCGGGGCTGATCACCACGAACGGCACGAACGTCGGTGGCGTGGGGGCCACGTTGATGGTCGCGCTCGACCCGCCCGGCCTCGTGACCGCAACGTTCGTTGGCGCGATGCTGCTCTTTGCTGTGGTCGGGTTCACACGCGGCGATCCGCGCGCCGGCTTCATGACCTGGGCGATCACCTCGTTCGGAGTGGCCTACGTCGGCCTCCTGCTGCCGACCATCGTGCTCGTGGCCCACCTGGCACCGTCCGGTGGATCGGCGAACACTCCGGTCGGAATCTTCGGCATCGGATCCGGCGCTGCGTGGGCACTCCTGCTGGTGCTGGTCGTGTGGGGCTACGAC
>JBBJNX010000244.1:0-4120 GCA_037721115.1 Candidatus Limnocylindria bacterium | reverse complement strand
GCCAGTGCCAGCCGGCCGAGCATGAGCGTGCTCTCAGCCGATGGCGTGGAGATCAGCGGCGACATGGTCCAGGTCTCACGCATGGGCAATCCGCTGGTCAACGAGGTCCTCATTCCCCTTGGGAGGAAGGACCAGTGGAACCGCTCCGAGCCGGAGAACGACAGCGAGTTCGCCGAGGAGTACACCCAGCCGGAACTCGCGGCTCTGATCAACCTGCTGTACCCGACATTGCCGGACGTGCAGGAGACCGATCGAAGCGATCTCGTGCTGATTCTGCTCCAGGGCGTGCCTGGGCTGAATTCGACCGGCGACGGCATGTTCGACCTGCTGCGCCTCAACATGGGGATCCCACCATCGGCCAATCCGAGCCGACTCGGGGTGCTCGATGGAGACCTGGCCGGTTTCCCGAACGGACGCCGGCTCTGGGATGACGTCACGGATATCGAGATCCGCGCCGTGGCCCAAGGCTACGGGACGTTCCTGGCAGAGAACTTTGACCTGCCGAACCTCGCACCCAACAATACCCTTGGGGATGGGTGCGACGCGAACGACAAGGCGTTCCACACGACGTTCCCCTACGTGGCATCGCCGCACGGCGGCTATGCTCACATGCCACACCACAACACGTGTCAACCGATGCCTGATACATCGGTGGCGGGTGGCTCCACGGCCGGCGCGGGACTTACCGTCCGGTAGCTCATCTCACTTCGGGCCGACAGACGGAGGCGGAGCGCTACGCTTCGCCTCCGTCGGGCTCGGAGTATCGGTCCCCAGGAAACCCAGACTTCATGAGACGACCCGCCGCTCCGAGACGGCTTCTTGCATCTATCACCGCCGTTTGCGCTGTCCTCCTCTTCCCCGCCGTGGCTCTGGGTCATCCGCTGGGGAATTTCACCATCAACACGCATAACGTGGTTCGCGTGGGCGACTCAGATGCCATCGTGGACCACGTGCTCGACATGGCCGAGATCCCTGCATTCCAGGAGCGCCAGAAGATCGATAGCGATGGCGACGAAGCAGTCTCCGACGCCGAGGCAGGCAGCTACGCCGAGCGCACGTGTCTCGAGACCACCGACCTCCTCGATCTCCAACGGGACGGTAGCCCGCTGCCTCTTCAGCTTACCGAGGTCGGCATCTCGTTTCCGCCCGGCCAGGGCGGACTTGACACGCTCCGTCTCGTGTGCGTGTACGCGGCTCTGCTCGACGACCCCATCGACACCGAGACACGCTTCATCTTCGAGGACCGCTCCCATGAGGGACGCCTCGGCTGGCGGGAAATCGTCGTGGTAGGCGACGGCCTGAGCATCGGCGAGACGACCGTCCCGTCGCAGAGCGTATCCGCACGATTGACCTCGTATCCGGAGGAGCGTCTCACCAGCCCCCTGTCCCAGACCAGCGCATCGTTCAGCGTTCTACCGGGCGGCAGCCCCTTGCCGCCGTTCGCGGCGACCGACGCCGGTCCGGTTGGCGAGCCGATCATCGGCGGCGGCGCGACACCTGCAATAGATACATCTGATCCAATCGGAGGGCTTACGGCCAGGATGAACCAGGTCATTCAGACCCGCGAGCTGACCCCATTCTTCGTCGCGCTCTCCATCGCCATCGCAACTGCCCTCGGAGCGCTGCATGCCGTCTCGCCCGGCCATGGCAAGACCGTCATGGCCGCCTATCTCGTCGGCGCGCGAGGCACGGCTCGCCACGCAATCGGGCTCGGCCTGACGGTGACGGTTTCGCACACCCTCGGTGTGTTGGGGCTGGCGGTCCTGACGCTGTTCGCAAGCACGCTCCTGCCCGCGGAGCGCCTGTATCCAATCCTCGGCCTGGTTTCGGGCCTGATCATCGTGGGCATCGGGCTCTACCTGTTGATGGATCGGTTCAAGGATCGACAGGAGACGGCACACGCCCATCCCCATAGCGGGGCTGGCGAGCATAGTCACGGGCCGCTGCGTCACAGCCATGTCCCGACAGACGACCGGCAGCTCAGCTGGCGCAACCTCTTTGCGCTCGGGCTCGCCGGAGGACTCGTCCCGTCCGCCTCCGCTCTGATCCTGCTCCTGGGCTCGGTGTCGCTCGGCCGACCGGCGTATGGGGTAATGCTCATCGTGTTCTTCGGCCTGGGGATGGCCGCCGTGCTCGTCAGTGTGGGGGTCCTGATGGTGAAAGCACGATCCTGGCTCGAACGCCTGCCGCAGCTCGGTCGGGCGAGGCGATTGACGCGCTACCTACCACTCGCGGCGGCGGTGGTCGTGCTTCTCGTCGGCACCGTCATCACCATCCAGGCGTTCGTGCAGCTCGTAGCGGTGATCTGAAATGGCCAAGCACATGCGATCCAATGATCTAACCGCCATCGGCCGACGCCTGCGGTGGCCCATCGTCGCGGTTCTCGTGGTCATCGGCGCGCTCGCCCTCTCCGGACGATTTGGCGCGTCCTCACCCACCGACCCGAGCGCACTTGCGCCAAGCACAGACTCACGATCGGCCGCACCCGACGCGAGCATGAGCGCGACCGAAGAGGACATCGCCAAGTACTACGCGCTGGTGCAGGAGAACCCCGACACGGTCGATGCCTATGTGCTCCTCGGCAGCGCCTACGTCCAGCATGTGCGCGAGGTAGGCGATCCCGCCGACTACGGCAGGGCAGAGGCGGCATTCGCCGAGGCACTGCAACGCGACCCCGAAAATGTCAGCGCGCTGGTCGGCAACGGAGCATTGGCGCTGGCGCGTCATGAATTTCGCGAAGCGCTCGAGATCGGTCAACAGGCGATCTCCATCGAACCGAATCAGCCCGGTGCCTACGGACTCATCGCCGATGCGCAGACCGAGCTCGGCATGTACGAGGAAGCCGTCGGAAGCCTGCAGACCATGGTGGATCTACGCCCCGACCTGGCCTCGTACAGCCGGATCTCCTATCAACGCGAGCTGCGCGGTCAGATCGACCCGGCAATCGAGGCGATGGAGGCTGCCTACCGGGCGGGCGGCATGGCGACCGAGAACACCGAGTACGTGCGCGTCCTGATGGGCAACCTTCACTTCGCCAAGGGTGATCTCGAGACCGCAGAGGCAATCTTCCAGGCCTCGCTCGACAGCTCCCCGGACTTCGTCTGGGCATTGAGCGGCCTTGCCCGTGTCCGGGCCGCTGAAGGAGAGCTCGACGAGGCGATCGATCTCTACCAACGGGCCGTTGATCAGATCCCCCTGCCGGAGTTCGTGATCGCCCTGGGCGAGACCCAGGAAGCGGCCGGCCTCTCCGAGGTCGCGAGCGACACGTACGAGCTGGTCGAGGCGATCCAGGCCCTGTTTGAAGCAAACGGCGTCAATACCGACCTCGATCTTGCCCTCTTCACCGCGAACCACGGCGACGACCCCGAAGCGGCGGTCGAGCTGGCGCGCGCCGCCTACGAGGACCAGCCGAGCATCAAGGCCGCGGACGCGCTTGGCTGGGCGCTCTTCAAGGCGGACCAGCTCGATGAGGCGCAGCGGTACGCCGACGAGGCCCTTCGTCTGGGAACGCGTGACGGGCTTTTCCTTTACCACGCGGGAATGATCGCCAAGGCACGCGGCGATCTCGACACGGCCCGGGCACGTCTGTCAGAGGCATTCGAGGTCAACCCGCACTTCTCACCCCTGTACGAGCCGCTGGCGCAGGCAGCCCTGGATGAGGCCGCGGACGGTTCCTGACCCTGAGCTTCTTCGCGCCAAACGAAATCCTGGAGACCGTCGAGCGGGTCACAGATCCGTAGGACCGATGCTCTCCACGACTCGTGCGGAGCCGCGACGCAGCCGGTCATCACGCGTGAGCAGGCGGCAGGATAGCAGCCGTGCCAGCGCGACGTACTCAGCGTCGTACGTCTTCGCCCAGCCGAGCTGCTCCGCGATCCGCCAAGCTTCTCGGTGGAGATGCCGTGGCGCCAGCTTCCGAATCGGCGCAGCCATGAGGGCCGCCAGGCTTGCCGCGGCCTGGTCAGCCGAGATGTCACCACGCCAGGCATGCTCGCGGAGGGTGGAGACGGCCTCCGACCACATCAGGGGCGGGGCGACGAGATCGTGATGCGCGATCCGAACGAAGCCATCACGGGTCAGGGCAGCCGAGAGCGCCACGCTCGCATCGATCACGAGCACG
>JBBJNX010000243.1:0-4143 GCA_037721115.1 Candidatus Limnocylindria bacterium | reverse complement strand
CGGTCTCTCCGGTGGGCCGGCATGGACGATGTCGCGGGCCAGCGTGGGCAGGCGGCGCGGCGCGAACTCGTCGGAGGCGTCCGATAGTTCGTCCAGCGTCCACCAGCGGAGGTCGTCGGAACAGTGCTCACGGAGTGCCATCGGGGTCGGGCGCGGCTCGAAGGACGCGACCCGGCCAAAATAGATGCGCTCGCTCTGGTCAAACGGCCGGCCACGGAAGACGCCGATGTGTCGGCGCGTCCAGATGCACCGCCCGAGCTCGACGGACTCGCTTCCGAGCTCCTCGCGGATCTCGCGCCGCGCTGCTGCCTCGTCCGTCTCGCCGGGTTCGATCCCGCCGCCGGGCGTGCACCACCACGACCGACCGCCGTCCCAGAAGCGAACGAGCAGGACGCGGTCCGCCTCATCGAAGAGGAGAACTCGGACGGCCTGACGGCTAGCCATAGGTGCCTGAAGGTGGATGCCGGCGAAGTCGGTGCGTGCCAGGCGTTCAAGCTCGGCGAGAGCGTCAAGAGCCCGGGTGGCCGCGACCGGATCGGTCAGTGCGACGCCGCTGGCCGCAAACTCATCCTCGTCCAGGCGAAGCACGATGTGCCCGTCGGCGGACGCCCAGAGATCGAGTTCGAGATCCTCCGAGACCAGCAGCCCGTCCTCGACACGGACCGGCCGGGTCACATCGCAGTACCAGCCCTTCAGGACACCGCCGGGGTCACGCACCTCCTTGATGGAGTACCAGCGGTCGCGCCAGTAGTGCTCGGTGAACACGTCGCCCGGCTCGAAACGCACAAAGCCAAGATCACGAGCCTCCTCCTCTGCCCACGGGCCGCGGACGACCACGTGGACTCCGTCGTCGCCGATCACAACGGCGTCGTACTCGACGTCTGGATGAGTCATCTTGATCAGCCGGACGCGGACCTGGCTGTCGGGAGCCAGGCTTGGCGCACCCGCGCCCGGGTCGCGCATGGGACGGCTCATGACGTCGATCTGCCGTCGCCGCGAAGCCACGAGACGTCCGGGTCCCAGCCATCAACGACCGATCCGAAGCCCGCATCCCGGGCTCCGCTCTCGATGTCCCGGAAGATGGCGCGCTGGGCGTCGGGCGTAGGCTCGCGCGCGATGCGCCCGATGGCGTCGAGGCTCAAGGTCGGCAGCGGTCGCCGTCCGAGTTCACGGCGCAGGTACTTGTTGAAGGGCCGCACGCGTCCCTCCAATGCGAAGCCGGTCGTGAGGAGCGGCGACAGGGACTCCACCGCGTCAAGCCTGCCCTCCAGCTCACGTCCGCCCTCCAGGTTCTTGAGTGACCGATACAGCGAGTTGATGTAGCCATCGAGGGCGTCGGGAACTATCCGGCCGATCTCGTCGGGCGTCAGTCGGCTCTTCTGCTCGACGAGAAGACTGATCTCTCCCTTCAGCTTGTCGATCTCGACCCGCACGTACAGGAAGGTGGGTCGATTCCAGGCATCGGGCTCGCCCACCAGCGCGTGGCGACGGAACTCGTCGAGCGTCATCGGCCAGACCTCGACCGGCGCTCCATGGCCGGCCCGCCAGCTGCCGTCGGGCGAACGGAGGATGAGGTAGGTGTCGAAGTCGGATCGATCGGTGGCGAAGATGCCAGCGCCACGAGAGCCCGCCAGAATCAGGCCGACGACGTTGTCATCAGCCTGCGCGCGTTGGAGGAGGTCCTCGTAGAGCCGGGCTGCGTGTGGCTCGGCGCCTATCTCCGTCGGCTCCTCATCGGGTTGATCCGCGTAGGCGACCGACTCGAGCAGGAGTCGCTCGTCGAAGGCTCCGCGTTCGGCTGCCTTGGCACGACGGACCGCCTCCACCTCGTCGAGCGATGACCCGGCCGCCGTGGCAAGCGCACGAACAACCTCGAGCACGTCCGCGAGCTCCTCCGCCGTCGGAGTGGCGGCGAACTCCTCGGCCTCCTCGACCAGCTTGCGTGCCAGGGCGGTCGCGAACTCTTCATCTGACAACCTGCGGGTCTGCGCGGCCCCGCCGTTGCGACGGATGAGATCCGGAATCCGGTCGCGGACAAGCTTGTGGTAGGCAGGCATGTCAGCTCACTGCCCTTGTGCCGCGCGCAGGTCCGCCACGGCCTGGGCCGCGGGCGAGTCGGCCGGCCAGGGTGGCAGCGCATCGATCGGGAACCAGCGAGCGTCCGCGATCTCCGCGCCGATGCGCAGCTCTCCGCCCACCGGCCGCGCCACGCAGACCGCGAAGACGAGATTCTTACCGATGGACCGACAGGAGTAGCTGCCAACCATCCGCTCGATCTCGACGTCGAGGCCGGTCTCCTCGCGCACCTCGCGCACGGCGGCCTCCTCGACCGATTCCCATGCTTCGAGATACCCGGAGATCAGCCAGTGCAATTGTTCCTCGTGGGGTCGAACCAGGAGGATTTCGTCACCGCGACGGACGATGGCGCCAGCCACCGGTACCGGGTGATCGGTCGGCCATGGCAGCACCAGGGTCGCCGACATGAGCGTCTGGTCGTAGGTCGTGTACAGCGGACCGTCAGAGGCCTGCGCCTCGCGGGCGACGGTTGAGGCAGGGTCCCCGCGCACCGCGCGATCGATGCGCTGGTAGGCATCACGGTCGTCGTATTCCCAGATTGCGACGACCCGTCCGTCATCGGTCTCCCAGCGACCCACCAAGCGCGCGCCATGGCGCACCTGGATCGGGAGGAGGTGCTCGTTGAAGAACCGATGGAACTCGGGCAGCTTGTCCGGGATCGCCTGGTAGATCCGCATGCGGTAGATCACGATGCGCTCCCACGCTGCCCGATCCACAGGCCACGGCCCATCAGGCCTTCGCCGTCGTAATCGACCGTGAGCCCCGCCCGCTCGAATGCCGAGCGATACTCGTCATCGGTGAAGAGCCCGAGGGTGTGGGTCTCGGTCAGATGCTCCACCGTTCCCGGCCTGGCAACAAGGTAATGGAAGTCCAGGATCGATCGGTTGCCCTCGATGCGGCTGCCATTCATGCGCACAGCCCGCAGGTCGGGCCGCTCGGCAACGACGACACACGTCCCATGAAGTCCGGGTCGAAGGTGGAGGGCGCAAACCATGGCTCGACGATCAGCACGCCCGATGGCGCCAGATGGCGCGTCATCGCCTCCACCGCGCGCGACAGCCCGTCGGTGGTCTCCACGTAGCCGATGCTGCTGAACAGGCAGGTCACCACGTCGAAGGTGCGTCGGAGGTCGAACTCCCGCATATCGGCCTCGTGAAGCGTGACCTCCGGCAGGCGCCGCGCTGCGACCGTCAGGAGGCCCGGATCCAGGTCGATGCCTTCGACCGTGTACCAGTCGCGCAGGTGCACGAGGTGCGAGCCAGTGCCGCAAGCGACGTCCAGGAGTGTCCGGGCGTGGGGATTGCGAGCCGCCACGAGCTCGCGGACCTTCTCGGCCTCGGCGCGATAGTCCTTCCAGTTGTAGAAGAGGTCGTACAGCTCGGCGCTCTTGTCAAACACGTCAGGCCTCCCTCTCCTTGGCTTGTCGCGGTCCGATTCGTGCCGCTTGGCGAGCGGCAGCTAATCTCTGCAAGGCACATGCTATGGCGCCGGAACTGATGGCGGAATCGCAACGCGAACGGCTGCGGCTCACGTTCGGCGCGGACGCTGAGCGTTACGACCGGGTGCGGCCAGCCTATCCGGTCAGACTCTTCGACGACCTTGCCGAGCTGGCTTGCATCGGTCTTGGCTGCCGTGTGCTCGAGATCGGGCTCGGGACCGGACAGGCGACGATCCCGATCGCGGAGCGCGGTTGTCAGTTGACTGGCGTGGAGCTCAGCGCCGAGCTGGCGGCGGTCGCGCAGCGCAAGCTGTCCGCGTTTCCGAATGTGAGCATCGCGGTCGCGGCGTTCGAGGACTGGCCGCTGCCGCCGCAGCCATTCGACACCGTGGTGTCGGCGACTGCATTCCACTGGATCGATCCCGCGGTGCGCGTCACCAAGGCTGCAGACGCGCTACGGCCGGCCGGCGTCCTGGCTACAATCGACACCCATCACGTGGCCGGCGGCAGTGCGGACTTGTTTGTCGAGGTGCAGGACTGCTACGAGCGATGGGATCCGGCGACGCCGGCCGGGCTGCGGTTGTCTCGGGCCGACGACATCCCGTCCAGCAGCGAGGAGCTCGACCGCT
>JBBJNX010000242.1:0-4152 GCA_037721115.1 Candidatus Limnocylindria bacterium | reverse complement strand
CATCCGCTCCATGAGCGGTCCGGCGGCGCCCATCCCGGGATCCAGCACGAGTGCATCGGCCGAGCGGCCGTCCCACACGAGGTACGCATTGGTCTGCCACGGACCGAACGCGCCCACCTCCATCCGCACCGCGTGGCCAGGATCGTCGGCCGGGCGGCCAGTATTCTGAACGACGACCTCATCGGTCATTGTTCGCGACCTCCTGCCGGACCGATCACGCCGTCCGCGCCATCGGCCGTTCGCAACCCAAAATGTGCGGCGAGCTGACGCACGAGCTCATCCTCGACGGCTTCCATGGGGACGGATGAACCAAGCTCACGGGCGAGCGATGTGACCTCGATGCCTGGAATGCCGCACGGGATCATCTCGTCGAACCACTTCAGGTCCGTGTTGACATTGAGTGCGAGGCCGTGGGTGGTCACGCCGCGTTTGACCCGTACGCCGATGGCGGCCAGCTTGCGCTGATCGTCGATCCAGATGCCGGGCCGACCGTCGAACCGCGTGGCTTCGACGCCGAAGACGGCCGCCGTGTCGAGGACCGCCGCTTCGAGAATGCGGACGTATCGGCGCAGGTCGAGGGGATCGAGAAGTTCCACGATCGGATAGGCCACGAGCTGTCCCGGGCCGTGGAAGGTGACATCGCCGCCTCGATCAACGCGGATCAGCTCGGCACCGATCTCTCGCAGCCGTTCGGTACTTGCCAGCATGTTCGATGCATCTCCGCCGCGTCCGATCGTGTACACCGGAAAATGCTCGACCAGGAGCAGCCGATCTCCGATGCGCCGGCCGCGCCGTTGCTCAGCCAGCTCATCCTGGAGCTCCCAGGCCGGCTGGTAGGGGACCGTGCCCAAGTGGTCGACAGTGAGATCGCCGCCGTGCGCCGCCAGCACGGGATGCTCGTCGGTGGCCGGGCGGTACGGCGCCGCAGGGTCGGGCCGCCGCAACGGCTCTCGAGCCTCGCCCGTCTGGCGCTGGCTGATGTCGCGGAAGGTGGCCATCGGTCAGGCGATCCGTCCCCAGTCACGCCCCATGTGCGTGGCGCGAGGTGCGCCACCGCTGGCACGTCCCGATTCACGCCGGCTGTGCACCAGGACGCTTCCGAAGCCGGCCACGGTGCGTATTGCGCGCCTCATGTGAATTGGACCGATTGCGGCCCGGCATGGCGCCTCGAGTGACTCACGGCGCGCCGTGCGTGAATCTGGACCGTCGGTGGCACGGGTCGGCGTCGCCAGCTAGACGGCGGCCGCTGTCTCGCGACCGGGGACCTGCTCGGCGGCGTGGTAGCTGGAGCGCACGAGCGGGCCGGACTGGACGTGCCTGAAGCCCATCTCGAGCCCGATCCGTCGCAGCGACATGAACTCGGCAGGCGTGTAGTACTTCGCGAGCGGCAGGTGCTGCCGGCTGGGCCGCAGGTACTGGCCGATGGTGAGGACGTCGACATCGGCGTCGCGCAGGAGCGCCATGGCCTCGATGATCTCGTCCCAGGCCTCGCCCAGGCCCAGCATCATCCCGGTCTTGGTGACCATGGCGTCGAAGCCGTCCTCGTTTGCAACGGAGCGACCATGGGTCAGGACGGAGACGGACCGATCCCAGCGCGCACGACGGCGGACGGCCTTCTGGAGACGGGGGACCGTCTCAACGTTGTGATTGAGGATGTCGGGCTGCGCCTCGACGACCGTGCGGATGTCATCGGGTCGGCCGTTGAGGTCGCTGATCAAAACCTCGATGCTGGTTCCCGGGTTTTCCAGGCGGATCTGGCGGATCGTCTCCGCCACCATCCGCGCTCCGCCGTCCGGCAGGTCGTCGCGGGCGACCATGGTGATGACGACGTGCTTGAGCTTCATGAGCTTCGTGGCCTCGGCAACGCGACGTGGCTCGTCGTCGTCGGTGATCGACGGCCGACCGGTATCGATGGCGCAAAAGCCGCAGTTCCGGGTGCAGACGCTGCCCAGGATCATGAACGTCGCCGTGCCGAGCGCCCAGCATTCGCCCTGGTTCGGACAGCGGGCCTCCTCGCACACGGTGTTCAGCGCCTCCGCACGGAGGACGCGCTTGGTATCGGCGTATGCGCTCCCTGCGCCGATACGGACCTTCAGCCATTCCGGTCGTCGACCGCCGGGCCCCGCATTCTCAGGCAGCGGATCGCCCGGAGCAAGGAGGCCGCCGTCGACCTGGGGACCGCCCGGATACATCACCTCCGACGGAGACGCGTGGCCGCCAGCCGGGTTCGAGACGACGGTCAGCTCGCGGAGCGAGTCGAAATCCGGACGGGGAGCGTCGAGGGCCATGCCGGAAGTCTAGCGAAGGGCCGCTCGACGTGCCGCACGCGGTGCATGGTCTATGGGATCGGCCATGCCATCTCGTAGAGGTCGCCGCTGAGCGCGCGCCGGACGAAGAAAAGCTTCTGGTCGTCGGGGGAGAAGCTCGCGTGATATTCGTCCGCGGGAGTGTTGATCGGCACTGGCTCCTCGGCCGACCAGGCACCGTCGTCGCTGCGGGTCGCGAAGAAGAGATCACCAAGGCCGGACCCGCCGGGCCGCTGGATGGAGGTGAAGACCAGCAGGTTGCCATCGGCCCGGATGGCTGGATTGAACTCCCAGATTTCTGTGTTGAACTCGGTGACCGGTTCCGGTGCTGCGAAGTCATCGCCGGCCGGCTGTGCTGTGTAGAGGTCCCAGCCGCCTGCACCGCCGAGCCGACCACTCGCGAACCAGAGCACGCCGTCGGCGGTGACCGATGCTCCCAGCTCGTCCGAGTCGGAATTGATGGGACCAAGATGAACGGGCTCGCCCCACTCGTCGCCTTCGCGGTTGACTCTCCATACGTCGGCGTCGCTCCGCTCATCGCCGTCGACGGGGCAAATCGATGAGAAGTACAGGCTGTTTCCGTCCGGCGCGACCCATGGATCGATGTCCGGGTAGGTGCCCGAGAAGCTGACGGTGACGGGGTCGGTCCATTCGCCGTCCACCAGCTGTGTTTCCAGGATCGTCGCCTCGCGGGTCTGGGGAAAGAATCCGTCGCCTCGGGCGAAATACGCCGTCTCGCCATCCGGCGTGAAGGAGATCCGATACTCCTCGGCCTCGCTCGAGATCACCTCTTTCCCAAGGACCGATGCCTGCGGCGCCTCGGAAGGAACCTGGGTCGTCTCTGACGGACCAGGGATTGCGAGCGAGGCCGAGGCAGTTGCTGAGACCGGTACTGAAGGGGAAGGCTCGACGGGTGGCGCTTGGATTCCGGACGAGCAGCCGACGAGGAGGATCAGAATTCCAGCCGCTGAAAGTTTGCGATGCCGTGTGATCTGGTTCCCCCTTTTGGTGTGGCGCCTCTGTCGATTCGGGCCCGCGGCGCGCAGCATATGTACGCGCTTCGTGGACAACGGGTTCATACGGGTGGCAAGCCGAAGCCCGGACTTGCGTCGGGGGCTTCGGCGAAGGATGACCTGGTTGGTCGGGGGTGGTTACCGCGTGCGGCGAACGGCCACGGTGCGATAGCCAAGGAAGCCGATGGAGGCCAGCGCCATGATCCCGAACAGGATCGCGACGCCGTTGCTGCCGGTCTGACCGGTTGCATCGACCGCCGCATCCGGCAGCTCACTCGCGGCCGGCGTCGGGCTGGCCGTGGCCGCCACGGCCGCCTGGAAGTTGTACACGTGCAGCGTCACCATCTCGTCGCCATCGGCTGACGAATCGAAGGTCATGACACCCTCGCTCGTGAACGAGAGGCCGACTGCAGCGTCATCGCTGAGTTCCGGCGGGGTCAGGCGCACGGTGCCGAAGCGAGCCCCTGCCGGAGCAACGGTCTCGACGACGGTCACTTCGCCATCAACCACATCGGCGAACGCGTAGCTGCTGAAGTCGAGGCAGACGTCAGCATCGAGGTCGCCGCTGCGGTCAGCGTCGTAGCCGATGTCGGTCTCGCAGGCGAAGTCCTCGACCGGCGTGTCGAAGCCGTTGTCACCACTGAACGTCGTGTCGGTGGTGAGGGTCTGGGTCGTGGTAGCGGAGTCGGTCGTGGTGAAATCGAAGTCCGCCGAGCCCGCGCCGATGGCATCCGGGGTCTGCGAATCGCCCGGCTGGACGATGACGGGGCACGTCAGCACCGTCTCGGCCGTCGCACCCAGCGACGGAACGCCCATTGGCGTTGTGGGATTCG
>JBBJNX010000241.1:0-4156 GCA_037721115.1 Candidatus Limnocylindria bacterium | reverse complement strand
CACGCACGTCAACAGATCAGACCACCGGCGGGAATGGCCGCGTCTCGCAGCCGGCCACGGTCGACCGCGCTCGCGAGGGCCGCTGACTGAGGGCCTCGGCGCTGGCGCACGAACCCAACCCCGCCAGTCGGTGTCTCGCTAGAATCGGCATTCCGCGTGGAGCCCCTCTGTGACCCGCATCCTCGTGTACACCGGAAAGGGCGGCGTCGGCAAGACGAGCGTCGCCGCAGCCACCGCACTGGCCTGCGCCGACCGCGGCTATCGAACGATCGTGATGTCGACCGACATCGCGCACAGCCTCGGCGATGCATTCAATCGCGAACTTGGCCCGACGCCGATCGAAATCGTCCCGAACCTGTGGGCGCAGGAATCGGACGTCTTCTTCAACGTTGCGCGCTACTGGGGCAGGATCCAGGAGTACGCCGCATCGGTCCTGCGCTGGCGCGGCCTGGACGAGGTCATGGCCGAAGAGATGACGGTCCTGCCCGGGATGGACGAGGTCGGGTCGCTGCTCTGGATCGCCGATCACCACGATTCCGGCAACTACGACGTGGTCGTCGTGGACGCCGCACCCACGGGCGAAACCCTCAGGCTCCTCTCGCTGCCGGAGGCGGCGAAATGGTGGATGGAGAAGGTCGCACCCATTGGTCGCAAGATCTCGAAGCTCACCGGGCCACTCATCCAGCGCATGGTCGGCATGCCGATGCCGAGCGACGACGTCTTCAATGCCGGCGAGGAACTCTTTGGACGGCTCGAGCACATGCACGACCTGCTGACCGACCACGACAAGACATCGGTCCGTGTCGTCCTCACCCTGGAGCAGGTGGTGATCAAGGAGGCCCAGCGCTCATTCACCTACTTCCACCTCTACAACTACCCGACCGACCTGGTTGTCGCCAACCGCGTCCTCCCCGATTCCGTCGGCCAGTACTTCCGCGGCTGGTACGAGGCGCAGCAGCGCTATGGGCCGCTCGTCGACAAGATGTTTCACCCGATCCCCGTGAAGCAGGCCCCCTTCTTCGACCGCGAGCTCGTCGGGATCGACCTCCTGCGCGAACTGGCGGTTGCGCTCTACGGCTCAGTGGATCCCACCCAGTTCTTCTACCGGGGACGCCCGTACTCCGTGACCCGGGATGGCAACGGAGGCTACGTCGTATCGGTCGACCTGCCGTTCACGGACAAGGACCAGATCGACCTCTCGCGTCACGCCGATGAGCTGGTCATCGATCTCGGCACATGGCGCCGCACGCTCGTCCTCCCGCGTATCCTCGTCGATGTCCCCACCGAGCGAGCGAGCTTCGAAGATGGCACGCTCAAGATTCGATTTGGCACTCCGGCCCGCTGAAGGAGCACCCGATGACCGACCAGACCCCACCCACCGACGATCGCAACGCCGATCTCGAGGCGCGCCTCGCCGATCTCGAGGCGCGCGTTTCCCCGACGCCGACCGAAGAGGGTGGCCGCTCAGGGCTCGAGGCCGCCTTCTGGGCCGGCATGCACACGATCTTCCCCGAGGAGGCCCGCAAGCACCTGAAGGTCGCCGGCCGAGAGCAGCTCATGGCCGCTCGCGTCTACCTCGACAAGTGGATCGCGCGGCTGGATGAGCAGGAGGCGGAAGCCGCCGGCCGTCCGCACGAGAAGATCGACATCGAGTAGCGCGGCGGGACCCACGCCCCGTACCTTGTTGGATGGGAGCGATGGGCGGCGGGCCGTACCGTCTGCGGCATGCATACCTCCTCCCGTATCCTGGGTGTCCTCTCCCTGGGCGCCCTGGCGGCCATTGCCGGCCTGACCTGGCACCTGGCCGGTGCGATGCGCTCATCGTTCAGCGGGACGAGCTGCTCGCGATCCGTGCCGGTGGTCCGCGCGGCAATATGGCTCGACGCTCGCGAAGACGCCCCTCGCCGGTGATCTCAAGACAGGGCCGTACACGATTCATGGCTATCTCCACGTGCCTCCCGGAGCCGACCCGCTCCACCACATCCGACACCGTCGGGCGATGGTTCCTCTGACAGGCGCCTGGATCGAGTACCGGGCAAACGGCGAGGATCACCGCGCGCGCATCGGCACCATCATCGTCAACCGCCCCATGATCGAGTGGGTCGACCGCTCGCGGGACGAGGACGTGCGCATGGATCTGCCGGTGGAGCAGCGCCTCTACCCGCGCACCAAGGATATGACCGGCTACGTTCGTTCCGCTCAGCCTTCGATGATCGAGGTCGATTTGAGCGCCAGCTGATCAGGTCGTGGCGGAAGCGCCGGGACGGTTCGCCATGTCATGCTGCGGGACCATTGGATGAAACACCATGAGGCGACGCGGGATGACCGAGGCGTCTACGTCACAGCCGTCCGGCTCTGACTTCGAGTGGATGACCGGCTTTGAGTGCTCGACCTTTCCCCAGACAGGAATGGACGAGCTGCTCCTGACGCAGCATGACCGGTTCTGGGGTTCGGATATCCTCCGCGCGCGGGATGCTGGTTGCCGGGTCGTTCGGTACGGGATCCGCTGGCACGTCGTCAATCCTCGGCCCCACGAATGGGATTGGACCACCGTGGATGGCCCGATGGAGCTGATGCGACATCTCGGAATGGAACCGGTGATGGACCTGTTCCATTTCGGCGTGCCCGAATGGCTGGGAACCGGCGTGCTCACGTCCATCTTCCCCGACTTCCAGGCCGAGCTCTGCCGCGAGTTCGCGCGGCGCTACCCCTGGGTGCGCTGGTACACCCCCACCAACGAGCCATACATCATGGCGCAGTTCGGCGGCGAGACCGGCGCCTGGTTCCCGTATGGACAGAGCACGACGGCATTCGTCCAGGCGATGCGCAACGTCGCGCGCGGCCTCTGCGAGGGATGGCACGAGATCGTCCGTGAGCGCCCGGATGCCCGGATGATGGTCAGCGACACGTGCGAATACCACCATGCCCTCGACGAGCGGACCCGGGAGCACGCCGCGTTCATGAACGAGCGGCGATTCCTCATGCACGATCTATACGGCGGCCGCCTGGGCGACGACCACCCGCTTCGCGGATACCTGCTCGAACACGGAATGCCCGAGCCCGACCTTTGGTGGTTCCAGGAGCATCCGGCGCCCCTGGATGTCGTGGGACTCGACCACTATCCCCATTCCGAACATTCGTACCGGATCGGCGATCGCGGGGAGATCGTCGACGAAACTCAGCCATTGGAGCAGCAGAAGGGACCGGCAGAGCTCGCTCGCCAATATCATTCCCGCTTCGGCCGGCCCCTCCTCTTTGCGGAGACGGGAGCCCCCGGCGACGACGCGCGCAAGATCGCGTGGCTGGATGGGCTCGTGGACGAGATTCGCACCGTACGAGCCGAGGGCGTCCCGGTGATCGGCATCACCTGGTGGGGGCTGATCGACCAGGTCGATTGGGGTACCGGGCTTCGTCGCAAGAATTACGAGATCGACCCAACCGGCCTCTATGCGCTCCGATGGGAGGGCGGTCGGCTCGAACGCATTCCGACGGCAACGCTCGCCGCATGGACCGCGTTGACCGCTCGTCCTATCGGGGAGACCGTGGGAGCACTGGCGCCCGTGGCTGAAGATGACGTCCCATTGTGGTGAGCCGCGTGCTCACTCCTCCCCCATCTCGAGGCCCTCGATGTCGTGCTTCTGGCTGATCGGCACGAGCTCGTCGACGACCCGGCAGGCAAGGTGCTCCCTCACCGTGGGCGGAAGGGCGTCGAAGTAGTCCTGCGTCATCATCGGATCATGAAGCTCCGAATGGCCGGCACCCGGCGCGTCGACCCCCAGGACGAGCACCGGGCGCGCGACGGGTGACCCGTGGGCCGTGCCGCGGTGAATGGTAAGCGCGGAGCGGCACGAAATATCACCACGTTGCGGAAACTTGCGGACGCCGACGTCCGCGTATCGAGGCCAGAGCTTCGTCGGCGGGAACATCTCGTGCTTCCATGCGCGCCCGTCGTCCCATTGCGTACCCACCGCGATCTCGAATGGTCCCATGTCGTCGGTCACGTCCACGCCGGTCAGGTTGAACGCCAGTGACGTGATCCGCCGGTCCGCATACGTGTCCGACGGCGAGGGAAAGTCACGGTGCCAGGGCTGGTTCATGGCGCCCTGGAACGGAACGTCGAAGCCGATCTCGACGATCTCGTACTCAGGACCGAGCA
>JBBJNX010000240.1:0-4161 GCA_037721115.1 Candidatus Limnocylindria bacterium | reverse complement strand
GAATCGCGCCGTCTCATCGAGCAGATCGCGGACGGACCCGAAACGGTCGGCGCGGCCGCGTTCGAGCAGCGAGATGAGCTCCGCCTGCACGCGTCGCCGCCGGGACAGGAGCTCTCCGTCATCCGCGTAAGAGAGCGCCGTGCCCGTCAGCCCGTTCGCGATCCGGGCGAGTGCGTCCGCCTGGTCGGCCGGCAGACGTCGAGCGTCCATCAGGAACGCCGCCAACTCCTCACGCGGGACCGCACCGATGCGGAGTGGCTGGCAGCGTGAACGGATGGTCGAGAGGAGCCCGCGTGGCTCATCGGCGACGAGGATGAAGGTGTGGCGGTCGGTTGGCTCCTCCAGCGTCTTGAGAAGCGCATTCTGGATCTGCTCGTTGGCGCGGTCGGCGTGCTCGATGAGGACGACGCGTCGCTCCGCCACAACCGGCGACCCGGCAGCATCGAGCAGCCAACGGCGCGCGGCAGCCACGATGCTCTCACCGGATGAGCGCCGTTCCCGCCACGTCTCCGGCGAGCCAACCACAAGATCCGGATGCGTCCGTGCACGCGCGTCTCGGCAGCCACGACAGGCGTTGCACGGGCGGTGGAGCCGATCAGCCTCGGCACAGAAAAGAAGCGCCAGTAGATCATCCACGAACGCTGCCTTGCCGGATCCGACGGGACCATGCACGAGCAGCGTTCGGCCAGCATGGCCCGGTTCGACGGCCTGTCGCGCGATCCGCCGCGCGATCGGCTGCCCAAGGCTCTGAAAGCCGCTATGGGGCGAGGGATCCATCACCGACCGAGTATAGGTTTGGTCACGACGCGGGAGCCGGTGGCATACTTCGTGCACCGAATTTCGGCCGAACCATAGGAGGAAACCATGCCGACAAGCCCGGCATCTGCGGCCGACGATGTCGCCGAAACAATCAGATCATTAATTGACCGCGTCGCTGACGCGAAGATCACCCAGGAAGTTTCCAGGCGCGGCCAGGACGTCGGCGGCGCAATCGCCGACCGTGGTGCTGACGTGGGCGATCTCGCCTCTGACCTCTGGCGCGACACCAAGCCGCTGCGGCGCGACGCCGCCAAGCTTGTCTCGCGCGCCGGCGATGACGCGGCCCGCTGGTCGGATCAGACCTGGAAGTCGTCACTGCGCCCGATGTTCAGCGATCTCTGGAAAAAGCGGACGCTGGCGATCGGTGCGGCTGGCGCTGCGGTCCCGGCCGGCCGTGAGCTCGTCGACTCTGCCGCGGTTCGCCTCGGCCTGCGACAGCGTGAGGAACGCCACTGGGGCGCCTTCTTCCTCGGCCTGGTGATCGGTGCTGCGGCGGGCGCCGTAGCGGCCCTTCTCACGACCCCGAAGCGAGGAAGCGAGATGCGTCACGAGCTCGGGACCAAGGCGGACGAGGTGCGATCCGAGATCAGGGCCCGTGCCAAGGACGCGGACTGGGTGCCGATCTTCCAGCGGGATCAGCCGACCAACGGGAAGCGAACGGACACGTTTGCCGATCCGTCCGGGAGCGTTCAGGAGGCCGCCGCCGAAACGGGAGCCGCCACCGGTGAAGCGGCAGATCGAGCCGCACTGGATACGGCGGAGGCGATCAACGAGTCCTACGAGACGGTCGACCGCGAAAAGCTGGCCTGACCGCCGCCACAAACGAAAGGCCGGCCCCGACGGGGCCGGCCTTTTTGCTGCTCGGACACTTCAGCCGGCGGTACCGCGAGGCTTGCGCGCGGTCCGGAACCGACCCCAGATACCCTGAGGTTCTCCATCCGCCGGGGGGGGGTCCGCCGGGGCACCATCATTGGAGCCTGCGGTCGTTCCGGCCTCGTCCTTCGGGACGCGGGGGGATCGGCGGCGCGTTGGCTTGGGCGCATCGCTGGGTTCGGCTGCTGCGCCGTCATCAGCGCGTGCCGGTGTCGAGCGACGACGGGCAGGCTTCGGCTCCTCCTCAGTCGTGACTCCCTCCTCGGCAGGTGAAGCGTCCTTCGGCGTCCGCGGCGACCGACGGCGGGTCGGCTTCGGCGCCTCTCCGGCACCATCGGACGCACCGTCGTCTGCCCTGGCGCGCGTCGAGCGGCGGCGGGCGGGCTTCGGCGTCTCCTCGGGCTCCGCGGACTGAGCCTGGAGTGCGGCGAGGTCCTCCGCGCTCAGACCCAGTTCGGCGAGCGTATCGGCGTCGGCATCCTCGAAGGTCAGCTCACGCTCGTCAGTGCTGCCGTCGAGCTGGCTGAGGTCGTCGAATTCCTCCCAACCGATTCCCTCGCCACCGGACTCGACGGTGGGCGTGGTGTCGTCATCGCGGCGGGTACGGCCCCGACCACGGCCCCCGCGACGTCGTCGTCGCCTGCGCGCCTCCGGATCCGAATCAGCAGCCACGTCGGCCGCATTGGCGATCGGCGCGTTCCCGGCCTCGGCTGGCTCGGCTGGCTCGTCAGCCGACGCCGCGGCCGGCGCCGCTGTCGAAGTCGATGCTGCGACCGGCGCGCCAGCGGCCGGGCGGCGAGTCGTCCCACCGCGTCCCCGTCGAGCAGGCTCGGACGGGCCGCCCTTGAGGGCCGCGAGCGCAGCGGCCGCCACGGACGGCGAAGCCTCGCGGAAGCCGAACTCGGGGGTGACCTCCTTCGCCGGCATCTCGGGCGCGCTCATGCTATCGCGGATGGCACGTCCCTCCTTCCGGCTGATGGAGGCGATCTTCATGATGTCCATGAACTCATCGGCTACGGCGATCAGGTCGGACGAGGTGTTGGGCTTGAAGCTGATGACCTCGCAGCGCACGCCCTTGTCCTGGAGCGCCTTGATGGCGGGGGCGAAGTCGCCGTCGCCGGACACGATGACGGCGATGTCCATACGATCGGCCAGGCGGAAGAGGTCGACCACGAGCTCGATGTCGAGGTTCGCCTTCATCCGTCCATCGCCGAACTTGCGGATGTCCTTGATGACCGGCTTGTACCCGTTCTTGCCAAGGAAGTCGATGAACTTGCGCTGGTTCTCGTTCTCCGGGTCAAGCCCGGTGTATGCGTAGGCGCGAATGAGATCGCGACCCTTGGTGGCGTGCTTGAGGAGGGCGACGTAATCGACGTCGACATCCTGGCCTCGAGCCGCGTAGTACATGTTGGCGACGTCAACGAACATCGCCACGTTCTTGCTCACGGTTGAGCTTCTCCTGTTGGTGTTTGATATGACCGACGCGAGTGGTTGCGCCTCAACCGATCTCTCGACCGAGCGTTCGACCGCGGCTCGCGAACCCCAGCCGCTTCCAGAGCGGCGGTTCTGCGGACGCCAGCGGTTCGGTGACCTCCACGCGCGTACAGCCCTTGTTTCGTGCCGAGGTGGCGAGGTGCTCGACGATTGCGTCGGCGACCCCTCGTCGCTCGGTGGCGTCCTGCACCTGTGCCTGGGCGACTCCCAGCTCGTCGATAATGCCGACGAAGGGACCCGACCGCACCGATGGCCTGATGGCGAGAACACCCACGCCGACCACCCGTCGCTCGATCTCGGCAACGGCGACCGTCGCGGATGGAACGAAGAGCAGGTTGCGCAGGTAGTCGACGTCGTGACGCCGGCCTCCCTCGTGGTCATCGTGCGCAAGCATGCGGACGATGGCATCGAGATCGGTCATACGGGCGCTGCGGACGTGTACCTCCACGTAGGGCCTCATCGGGAGCGGTTCGCAGACAGGCATGCTGCGGGACGATCCAACGTGAGGATAGCACGAAGCATGATGAACTCCGGGGACGCGGGGGCAGTACTCTTTTGGTGAAGGGTGGCAAACTATTGCGTCACCCGATCAAGCGCCGCTATGATGCCGCGCACCTTTGATACGCCGGGCCCGCGCATGCGCGATCTCACCCGAGCACACACCAGTGGAGGAAGAAAATTCGGATGCAGAAGTACATGCGATGGAGCGGACTGCTCGTCGTGCTGATGCTCGTCCTTGCCGCCTGCCAGTCAGGTGGCGGTGGCGAGAGCGCCGCCCCGAGCACCGGCGAGGGCACGCCGCCCGCGAGCGCTGGCGAAAGCAGCACCGAGCCCAGCCCCGGTGAGAGCACTGAACCCAGCTCCGGCAGCGGAACCGGCACGGCCGCCGACTGCGACGCCGACGAATTCGGTTGCGTCGAGATCGCCGAGGGCGACACCATGATCATGGGCACCGAGCTCGTCATTACCGGAGCC
>JBBJNX010000239.1:0-4167 GCA_037721115.1 Candidatus Limnocylindria bacterium | reverse complement strand
TCACCCTGAGCTTGCGAAGGCAGCGGCCATCGTATTGTCGATCCCGCCCTCAGGCTCCGCGGTGGCATCCTCCGGCCGGTAGTCGACGCGGTCTCGGCGGGGACCACGTTCGCGGCGGGGCCGCTCCTCACGCGGAGCAGGTGCCGCACGATCCTCTGCCTGCTTGAGGCTGAGACCCAGGCGATGCCGCTCCGAATCGAGGCTGATGATCCGCAGCTTGATGGCCTGTCCTTCCTGGACAACGTCGCCCGGATGGGCCACGCGCTGGCTCGACAGCTCGCTGATGTGGATCAGGCCCTCGAGACCCTCCTCGACGCGAACGAAGGCACCGAAGTTGACGAGCTTCGTGACGGTGCCCTCGATCACATCGCCGATCTTGTACTTGGCCACCGACTCCTGCCACGGATCCGGCTGCAGGCGACGGATCGACAGGCTGATCCGGCCCCGCTCGTGGTTGATGTCGATGACCTCGGCCTCGACCTCTTCGCCGATCTGGTGGGCGGTTTCGGGGTTGTTGACCTTGTTCCACGAAAGCTCGCTCTTGTGGACGAGGCCGTCGATGCCACCCAGGTCGACGAAGACGCCGAACGGGGCAATGCTGCGCACGATGCCGGTCACCTTCTGGCCGGTTTCGAGGCTGCTGAACAGTTCGTCGCGCTTCTCGCGGCGTTCCTCGTACAGGGCGACCTTCTCCGACAGGATGAGACGGTTCGCCTTGCGATTCACTTCGAGGATCTTGAGCCGAAGGGTTCGTCCGACGAACGGCTGCAGCTTCTCGGCGATCTCCTGGGCCGCGTCCCGCGGCTGCTCGTCACGCGGACGGCGCGGGAAGTCGACGATCTGGCTGATCGGCACGAAGCCGCGCACGCCGAGGTCGACGATCAGGCCACCCTTGTTGTGATCGATGACACGGGCTTCGACAATTTCGCCGGCGTCGAATCGTTCCTGCATCGCGCGCCACTTGCGCTCGAGTCCGGCGCGCCGCAGGGAGAGGACTGCGTGGCCCTCGGGAGATTCGGGCTGAAGAACGTAGACGAGCACCTCATCGCCGACGCTCAGCTCCGCGCTCCTCTCGTCACCGTCGCGCGGACCGCGCCGGTTCATGAGCTCGCGGTTGCTGACAACGCCTTCGCTCTTTCCACCGAAGTCGACGAGGATCTCGTCGGGATCGATGCGAACGACCGTCCCCTCGACCACGTCGCCATGCTTGAGACTCTTGACCGCATGGTCCGGATGGTCGAGCAGCTCGGCCATCGTCATCGCCTCGGTCGTCGGCGGAACAGCTTCCGGCTCTTCGACGGGTGACGCCGCGGCCTCAGCGCCTGGCTCCGGAGCGGACGCACCCTCCGCGGACGCAACAGCAGGCGCGGGCTCGGCGGCCGGCGCGGGCTCGGCCGGCGCGGGCTCGGCCGTCACTTCGGCTCCGCCGGTTGCCGCTCCCAAGTCGTCGGTCACGCCTTCCGCGGGCGTGGCACCGTCGGCGGTCGGCCCGGCTCGCTCCTCGGTCGCTGTCGCCATCTCATCGGGCTGTCCCGCCGCATCGGATGGGGCGGTGGCCGTGTCGTCCGTTGCCTTCGCGCCCTCCGTCTGCCCGGGGGTGGTCGGCTCCTCGTTGGAGGTCGCCGAGGCGCTCGGCTCGGTGTCCTCGGTTGGGCGCGACGCCTCGTTCGTATCTTGGGTCAAGTGTTCAGTACGCTCCTGTCGATAAAAGTCCGCGGCAACAGATAACGCCCTCCACGCGGAGGGCGTCCATCACCGGTCAATGCTCGCAGGTGCGTCCTGGTGGTCTCAAGTGAAACGACTCGGTGCTCCTTCTCGCCTGCCGATGAATCGACGCGCTCGCGCGCGACTATGGGGTTGTCTGCCACACGGCCCGAGTACCTTACCATAGGGTCAATGCCCCCCTCCACCCGTGCCTGAGCTGCCGGACCTCACGGTCGTCGCTGAAGAGCTGGTCCGACGCGCGGCCGGCCGCACCGTGCTCGAGGCGTCGGCCCCCACGCCGATTCTCCTGCGTGCCACGCCGGCTGAAGTGGCTGCACTCGCCGGATCGATCATTGGCGACACTCGCAGACGCGGCAAATTTCTCCTCATCCCCCTGAACGGAGCCGATGGCTGGCGCCGCCTCCTGGCAGCAAATGCGATGCTGGCAGGCAGGTTCTGGCTTGTTCCCACCAAGGATCGCGTGCGGGCGAGGACCGGAGTCCGTCTGCGGCTGGCCGACGGGCAGGACCTGCGCTACGTCGACCGCGAAATGCTGGGCAAGCTCTACCTTGTCGCACCGGATCGGCTGGACGACATCCCGGGGTGGGCCGAAATGGGGCCCGATGCGGACGATCCGGAGCTGACGCTCGACCGGTTCCGCGAACGGATCCGGCGCCACCCTGGTGAGCTCAAGCCCCTGTTGCGCAATCCGCGCTTCGTGGCCGGCATCGGCAACGCATATAGCGACGAGATCCTGTGGCATGCGCGGCTCGCTCCATTCCGGCGCCGCAGCAGCCTGAGCCCAGATGATGTCGAACGCCTCTACCAGTCCATGCAGACGGTGTTGGCCGGGGCGGTGGAACAGCTCCGCGAACTCGTCCCGCCTGACATCCAGACCCAGCACCGAGAGATCCTGAAGATTCACCTGCGCGGTGGCGATCCGTGCCCTCGCTGCGGGCGCGAGCTGCGCCAGATCGGTGGGCGGGAGGCAACGACGTTCTGCCGCACCTGCCAACCGCCGCTCTGAGAACTGTGCGCCTCACGGGATAACGAGAACCTGACCGATGGCGATGTCGTTCGCATCATCGATCCCATTCGCGGCCTGGAGCGCCGATGCAGTGGTCGCGAATCGCTCCGCGATCTCCGCAAGCGTGTCGCCCGCCTCCACGACGTAGGTTTCCTGCGCGGGAGCCGGCGACGCGGTCGGTGCGATGGTGGGTGCCGGTGTCACGCTCGGAGTCGCACTCGGTCCAGGCGTCGACGTCGAAACGTTGGATGGGGCATTGGTCGGCGTTGCGCGTGCAATGTGCGTCGGGTCCGCACTCGGCGTCGCGTGTCCGGTCGGCGGTGCCTGCGCCGATGCCGGCGCAACCATGTTCGACCCGCTGGATTCGTCATCGACCATCCCGCCAACAGTGACCACGGCGCCCATCACGAGAGCGGAACCCGCCACCACGATGGCGAGCATCGGTCCGGTCGGCGTGCGGCGTGCGTGACCGGCGATCCCGCGCCAGGCAGGGTCGGGTGAAAGGACCATGCGCGTGGAGACGAGGCCGCCCACCACGCCCGAGCACGCCCGACGCGTCGAGGAAGTGCGATTCGCGTGCGCCAGGAATCGATCACACCGTCCGTGCTCTGGCGTCAGACACACCCGCGCCTGTAGCTGTCGATCGAGCGAACGCGGTGGGTCATCCGCGTGGCAGCGATGAGCTCCATCGACGCCGTCGACGGCTGTCCGACAATCTCCCTGGAGCCCGAGCAGCGGGCAGACTCGATCCACGACTCGCAGGATACCAACAGCCCCGCCGGCGAAACCGACAGGGCTGACGTGTGAAATATCCCGGCGACGACCTATTTTCCCAGGGGGTTGCCCCCCGAGTATCTTCGGCGCTGAAGAGCTTAACTTCCGTGTTCGGGATGGGAACGGGTGGAGCCTCTCCGCTAGCGTCACCGGGACAAATCTTCAAATGTCGACCTCGCCCATCAAAGGCGCGTCGAAGGGTGGAAGCAACGATCGTCGTGGATACGGGCGGCATTGCCGCCCTTCCGAACGCGATCCAGCAGCGTGCTAGTCGCGTGAACTAGGTCAAGCCCTCGACCATTAGTACCTGCTTCGCTCAACGCATTGCTGCGCTTACACGTGCGGCCTATCAAACAGCTAGTCTCGCTGCGGTCTTACCTGGTTAACCCAGTGGGGAACCTCATCTTGAGGCGAGCTTCGCACTTAGATGCTTTCAGTGCTTATCCCAACCGAACATACCTACCCAGCAATGCCATTGGCATGACAACTGGTACAACATTGGTTCGTCCACTCCGGTCCTCTCGTACTAGGAGCAGCTCCTCTCAAGTTCCCTGCGCCCACGGCGGATAGAGACCGAACTGTCTCACGACGTTCTGAACCCAGCTCGCGTACCGCTTTAATTGGCGAACAGCCAAACCCTTGGGACGTACTTCCGCCCCAGG
>JBBJNX010000238.1:0-4206 GCA_037721115.1 Candidatus Limnocylindria bacterium | reverse complement strand
CGAGCTGGTGCGTCTCTTCGCGGGCCAGGCCGCAGTGGCGATCACCAATGCCCGACTCTACGAGGAGCTCCGCGAGCGGTCCGACGCCCAGCGCAGCCTTGCCGAAATCGCCGCCCAGATCGCTTCGCTGCACGACCCGCTGACGGTGATCCAGCGCGCGGTCGCCGATGCCGCGCGGCTCCTGCGGGCAGACCGCGCCCAGGTGAACCTGGCTGCAGAAGGTGGCGCACACCTCGAGCGACCCATCGCCGCAGCGCCCGTGCCCCCGTCACCGGATGACGTGATCGTGCCGATCGGGTCGGGCATCGCCGGCATGGCCGCCGCCGAGCGCCGCGTGCGCTGGACCGGCGACTACCTCGGCGACGCCACATTCCCGCACGATGAAGGCGACGCGCGCATCGAGGCGCAGGCGATCCACTCGATGATGTCAGCACCCCTCGTCGGTCCGGATCGCCTCATCGGCACCATCACCGTTCAGTCGAGCGCCACCAACGCATTCAATTCGGGCGACGCGGAGCTCCTCAAGCTCCTTGCCGATCAGGTGGCGATCGCCCTCACGAATGCGCGTCTGTATGCCGAAGTGGAGGAGTCGGAGCGCCGATACCGACATCTCGTCGACAATTCGCCCGACATCGTGTGGAGCGTTGACGCGGAGGGCACGTTCACCTTCCTCAGCGACTCGCTCGAGTCGCGGACGGGGTGGAAACCGGAACAGCTCTTGGGCAAGCCGTTCAGCGCTCTGGCCGGGGCCGACACCATCGCGGCCGCGATCGCCGCTTGGGAGCGCCTGCGGGAGGAGCCGGAACGCGAGCAGCGAGTGCGCCTGGTTCTGTTGCTGCCGAATGGCCGCCTCAGTCAGACCGAGGTGGCCATGACCGGCACCGTTGTGGGCGGGCGATTCGCCGGGGCCCACGGGTCGGTCCGCGATATCAGCGAGCGAGAGCGCCTCGAGGGCGATCTGCGCAGCCATGCCGCCGAGCTGGCGGCGAGCCAGGAGCGCGCGCACCTTGCACGCGAGCTGCACGATTCTGTCACGCAGGCGCTGTTCAGCATGGGGCTGACCCTGCGAACGCTGGAGCTGTTGCTCGAGACGAACCCGGAGGCGGCACAGGGCAAGGTCGAGGAGCTTCGCGAGCTTCAGAGGGACGCCCTGGCCGAGATGCGCGCGCTCATCTTCGAGCTCCGCCCCTCATCCCTGGAGTCGGACGGCCTGGTCCAGGCCCTTCGCACGCACGCCACCGCCGTCCAGCGGCGCACCGGCCTGACGATTGTGGTCGATGCGGAGGTGATCGACCGTCTGCCGCTCCCGACCGAGGAGGCTCTGTATCGCATCGGGCAGGAGGCGCTCCACAATGTCGTCAAGCACGCCAACGCGTCGAATGCCGCGCTGCGCATCGTGACGGATGGGGAGCGAGTGCGGCTCAGCGTTACCGATGACGGCATCGGGTTCGCCCCCGACCAGGTCCCGCGCGGTCATCTCGGGCTGATCGGCATGCGCCAGCGAGCCGACCTGGTCGGTGGCGAGCTGCGGGTCGAGAGCAAGGCGGGCGGCACGCTCATCGAGGCGGATGTGCCGGCCGGAGCGGCCGCATCGGCTGAATGACGTAGAGGCCATTGCGCCACTTGGCCATGGCGGCTCCCGCCTTTAGGCGCCTAGGCTCCTTTACATGTCACTCGGCCCGCCTTCCGTTCTGCCTGCCTGGCCCAGGGTGGTGATCGTCGATGCGGATCGGCGGATCCAGCAGAGCCTCGCGGACCTGCTCGGCGTGACCGGCGCGGTGTAGGTCGTTGGTCGGGCCGGTGACGTGCGCGCTGCGCTTGAGCTTGTCGAGCGGGAGCGCCCGGACGTCGTGCTGGTGGACCCGCGCCTCCCGGATATCGACGCCGGCCTCGCGCTCATCATCGGCATGGCCCGCGCCTGGCCATTCATGCGCGTCGTTCTGACCGGCTGGAACGACACGGCCGGCCACATGCAACTGGACGCGACCGGGACCGCCTACGTCAGCAAGAGCGCAACCCCCGAGCAATTCAGCGCAGCCATCGTCCTCGCCTGCTGCCCCGTCTAGAGCTCCATCGCCTCCCGGATGGACCCGAGATCAGCTGGGATTGGCGTCAACGAGCCCTCTTCGGCCTGTAAGGCATCCGGATCCTTCAGCCCATGGCCCGTGAGCACGCAGACGACGGTCTCTCCTGGGCCGATGCGCCGCTCCGCGGCGAGCCGCCGCACGCCGGCAACGCCCGCCGCCGAAGCGGGCTCACAGAACACGCCCTCGAGCCGCACGATCAGGCGCTGTGCATCCAGGATGTCCTCGTCGCTGACCGCCTCGATCAGGCCGCCTGACCGGTCGCGCGCGTCGACCGCCCATTGCCACGAGGCAGGGTTGCCGATGCGAATGGCGGTGGCCACCGTTTCGGGCGCCTCGATGGGGGCGCCGCGCACAATCGGCGCGGCGCCCTCCGCCTGGAATCCGAGCATTCGCGGCAGCTTCGCATCGGGGGTCTGGCCGGCATCGGCATAGGCGCGAAAGCCGCGCCAGTAGGCGGTGATGTTGCCGGCGTTACCGACAGGCAGTGCAAGGGCGTCGGGGGCAACCCCGAGCACATCGACGATCTCGAAGGCAGCGGTCTGCTGGCCTTCCAGCCGATCCGGGTTGATCGAATTGACCACCACCGCCAGGCCTTCCTCGCCGAGGCGACGCACCGCGGTCAGCGCCGCGTCGAAATTGCCGTCGACCATGATCAGTCTCGCCCCCGCGGCGAGCGCCTGGGCGAGCTTGCCGCGCGCCACCTTGCCGGCCGGCAGGATGACGTGGCACGGCAGGCCGGCTGCGGCGGCGTACGCGGCCGCGGATGCGCTCGTGTTACCGGTTGAGGCACAGACGACCGCGAGGGCGCCGGCCCCCACCGCTCGGTTCACGGCGAGGACCATGCCGCGATCCTTGAAGGAGCCGGTCGGATTGCCGCCCTCGAACTTGAGATACAGGCTCTCGAGGCCGATCTCATGACCCAGGCGCCGCGCGCGGATCAGCGGCGTGCCGCCCTCGCCGAGCGAGATCGGAAAGGATTCGCCATCGCGCGCAATGAGGTCGCGGTAACGCTCGAGTAGTGGCACCTGGAGGTCTGTCACAGGACCAAGTATAGAAAGGGGCCGGTATCACCGGCGGATGCACGCACGCCAGGCTGGTTGGCGTTATGACCGACAAGAGCGGGAAAGACCCGTCTGGACGGTCGTGCAGCCATTCCGGTTGGCAAGACGACCGAGGAGCTGCCGTTCGGGGGTCCTAAGGCCAATCCAGTTGGCGCCTGACGCCCATGACAGCCAGCCGGTCAGTGTTCGGTGAGCGCCTCGCGCAGGATGCGCTCCTGCTCAACGTGATGCGCCGCCGGGTAGCCCTCGGCGGGTCGCGATCGCTCCGGGCGGGAGATGTCGCCGAGCGGGATCTTGTACGGCACCAGGTGTCGGATCCTGGGCAGCACGAACTTGCGCGCGCCCATGTTGCGTGGCTCCTCCTGGACCCAGGCGAACGACTCGATCTTCGGATACCGGTCCAGGATGCCCTGGAGCTCTTCGTCCGGGAACGGGTAGAGGCGCTCGACGCGGATGATCCCGATGTCGGTCGCCTGGTCGAAATGCTCCGAACCGACGAGGTCGTAGTACACCTTGCCGCTGCACAGCAGGATGCGGCGAACCTTCGCGGCCGCCTTCGCGTCGGCGGCATGCCGTGGGTCGTCGAGAACGCCGCGGAAGGTGCCCGATGCCAGCTCGGAGGGCCGGGACGCGGCCTGCGGCAGGCGTAAAAGCGACTTCGGCGTCATCACCACCAGCGGCCGAGCATCTGGGTGGCGTGCCTGCCTGCGCAGGAGGTGGAAGTACTGCGCAGGCGTGGTGGGGTAGACGACACGGATGTTGCCCTCCGCGCCGAGGGCAAGGAAGCGCTCCAACCGCGCCGACGAATGCTCCGGGCCGGATCCCTCGTAGCCGTGCGGCAGGAGCAGGGTCAGCCGTGATGTGAGACGCCACTTCGCGAGGCCCGACACGAGGAACTGGTCCAGGATGATCTCCGCGCCGTTGACGAAGTCCCCGTACTGCGCCTCCCACAGCACCAGCGCCTCGGGGCCGGGGACCGCGTAGCCGTACTCGAATCCGAGCGCCGCGTACTCACTCCGCGGGGAGGTGGGGAGCTCGAACGAGGCCGGCGAGCCGGG
>JBBJNX010000237.1:0-4224 GCA_037721115.1 Candidatus Limnocylindria bacterium | reverse complement strand
CCTCGGGCCGGGTGATGCCACTCTCGGCAACGACGGTCGCATCGGCATCACTCGCACGCCTCAGCAGAGGCAACGATGCTTCGAGGTTGATCTCGAGCGTAGCGAGATCTCGAGCATTCACCCCGATCAGCGTCGCATCGGCGTCCAGGGCGCGCCCGAGCTCCCCCGAGTCATGCACCTCGACGAGCGCGTCAAGTCCCGCCTCGCCGGCCGTCGTGATCAGCTGGCGCAGCAGGTCGTCGTCGAGGGCGCGGACAATGAGCAGCACCGCATCTGCACCGAGTGCGCGCGCCTGCCAGACGCCGTACGCGTCGACAATGAAGTCCTTGCGCAGGACCGGAAGACCGATCCGCGCGGCAGCAACCAGGTCATCGTCCCTGCCGCCGAAGCGGGTCGGCTCGGTGAGGATGGAGAGGGCGGCGGCGCCCGCATCGGCATAGTCCCGGCAAAGTTGCGCAACCGCCGCGGAGCCGGGTCCAAGCTCGAAGGCGCCAGCCGACGGGGACGCGCGCTTCGCCTCGGCGATGACCGACACCCGGTCCGCCGACCGCAGTGATGCCTCGAACCGGCGCGCCGCCGGCATACGGCCCACCTCGCGCCGCAGCTCGGCGAGCGAGGCGATCCGCGCATCTCCGCGTGAGCGGCGCCGTGCGGCGGCAAGCAGCTCATCCAGCCCGGAATCTCTCATCAGACTGGCGCGTCGACGAAGCTCGCGGAAGCCTCGACGATGCCTGCCGCGGCGCCTGAGTCGATCGCCTCCGCCGCCATTCCGACGCCGTCCGCGATATCGGTCGCTCGACCGGCCACGAAGAGGGCGGCGGCGGCGTTGAGCAGGGTCACGTCTCGTGCGGCGCCGGGCTCTCCGCCCAGAACGCTCATCGCGATCGCGCTGTTGAGCTGCGCGTCGCCTCCGACAAAGGCGCTCCGCGGCGCGCGTCGCAGCCCGAGCTCCCCCGGATCGATCGATAGCTCACCCACCATGCGGCCCTCGACCAGCATGGCGCGGTTCGCGCCAGCCAGCGAGAGCTCATCGAGGCCATCGCCGGAATGGACGACCAGGGCGCGATCGGTGTCGAGGCGCGCAAGCGCCCCGGCCATGAGCGGCAGGAGCCGTTCCTCGGCCACGCCCAGTAACTGGCGCCGGACGCCCGCCGGCGAGCTGATCGGCCCCAGCAGGTTGAAGGCAGTGCGCATCGGCAGCCCGCGCCGGATCGGCATGGCGTGCTTCATTGCCGGGTGGTACGAGGGGGCGAAGATGAAGCCGAAGCCGATCTCACCGATGCGCCTCGCCACCGCGTCTGGCCCCGGATCAAGGGGGATCCCGAGCGCCTCGATGACATCGGCAGACCCGCATCGGCTTGTGACCGCCCGGTTGCCATGTTTTGCGACAGGCACGCCGGCACCGGCAACGACGAAGGCTGCGAGGGTCGAGATGTTGAAGGTCCCGGCGCCATCGGCCCCGGTGCCGCACAGGTCCACCGCTCCCGCGGGCGCCTCCACGCGCACGGCCCGCGCCCGCATCACGCGCGCAAAGGCGGCCAGCTCCTCGGGCGTCTCGCCGCGAACACGAAGCATGGCGAGCAGCGCCGCGACCTGCGTGGCCGGGGCGGAGCCATCCATCAGCTCCTCCATGGCGGCCTCGGCCAGTGGGGCGGGCATCACCGCACCGGCGGCCACCAGCTCGACCGCCGCATGGACGGCGGGTCTGTGCTCGCCGGAGTCTTGATTCACGGGCCCATCAGTCCTTCCCTGGCTCGATTGCATGGAGAACGCCTCCATCTCGAGAGACGGAGGCGTCCATCCGCGGTGCCACGCTCGTTCGGCATGCTAGGCACGCCACCGCGATCGGTCAACCGAGGAAAGGAGCAACCGCCAGGTACGAGCCGATGACGAGCAACACCCCTACGCCGCCATAGACCGCGGCTCGCAGCGATCGCGGCATCGCCCCCATCAGCCTCTCGCCGGTCGGTGAGCGCCACATGCCGCCCATCGTCTCCACGCCGGTCGGTGGCAGGAGGAAGCCGAGAATGGCTCCGACGATCAGCCCGCCCACATGCCCGGTCCAGCTGATGTTGGGGACCACGAAGGTGAACACGAGCAGGAACACAAGGTAGCTGCCGATGCCGGCCACCCGCATTCGCGCCTCGCCGCCGAGCACCGCGTGGTGCCGTCGCGAGACGACGAAGAGCATTCCGACGAGGCCGAAGATCGCGCCCGAGGCGCCCGCGGCGAACTGCCCGGGATCGACCAGGATCGTCAGGACACTCCCGCCCGCGGCACACAACAGGTACATCGCCGCGTACTCCAATCGGCCATACATCCGCTCGGCGATCTGCCCGTACATGTAGAGGACGTACATATTGAAGGCGAGATGGATCGGACCGAGGTGGAAGAAGGCGCTCGTGATGATCCGCCACCACTCGCCACGGGCGACAAAGCCGGCGTTGATCAGGTTCTGCTCTCCGAGCGGACCCACGCCGCCCCCGAAGAAGCCGCCGCTGAGGGTCTCTCCGCCGCTCAATGCCACGTCCAGCCCGAAGAGCGCCACGCAGATGCCGATGATGGCGTACGTGACGTAGCCGGCGTACGTCGCGTAGGCGCCGCGCGCGCGATTGAACTGGCGGCGCGCCGCGAAATCGTGACCGGTCTCCTTGAGGAGCCAGGCGATCCTGTTGGCGATCGGACCGCGCTCCGCGGGCGGCGCACGCCGATCGGCCTCCCGGTAGGACGTGATCGCCTCCTCGAGGTCGCCGTTGCGGACCTGCTGCTCAGCGACGCTGCGGGAACCGAGCCAGGCGGTGGAGCCGCCGGCGTCCGCCGCCGCCTTCCAGGCGATCAGAGCCCCCTCGTCGTCGTCGGTCCGATAGCGCGCGGACCCGGTCAGCAGCCAGGCTTCGCCAGACAGCTCGGCATCCGGATGTCGGGTCACGGGCTCCAACACCAGGATCGCGGCTTCCGGGTCACCACGGTCGAGCAGGCGACGGCCCTCGTCCAGAGGCGTCGGCGATTGGTCGTTCATGAGCGGTCGATTATGCGACACATGCGAACGACCGCCGAGAATTGGCACCTCGGCGGTCGTTGCGGAGCCCCCTGGCAGGGGCGCACCCGGCGGACCGGGAGCATGAATGGGGGTTGGCTACTTGCTGCGGTGCAGGAACTCGAGCACGTCGTCGTAGCGGAATCGGCGGTCGCCACGCTTGCAGACCCGGAAGAACGGGAGCTCGCCGCGGTCACCCAGGCGCTTGACGGTATTCACGTGCAGATGCAGCATCTCGGCGACCTCGGACGCCGTGAGCAGCTTCCCGACCTCGTTCGTCATCATCGGTGGTATTGATCCCTCGTGTTCGGGCACTCGCCCCGCGCCAGGTCGCACCGGGCAGGGTGCGGTGGGTTCGGCTCGTGATCGGATAGTAAGGTTGCGGTGCCCTCAAGCGTCCCGGTACGTTCGATCACGCTCAGGAGTACCTCCGTTCGATGCCGCGCAACCCTCGTCTCCCGGCCGAGATCCGTCGCCTGCTCGACGATCGAACGGACGCGCGCGCAGCGAACGATTGGAGTCACGCCGATGCGCTGCGCGACGAGATCGCGGCCCTCGGCTGGGAGGTCCAGGACGGGTCGCTGGGATCGACCGCACGGCCGTCGCTTCCCACAGGGCCGCTCGCCACCGACTCGGCCGGCGTGGACGCCTTGGCGTCAACGCTCGACAGCCCGGCGACCGTGTCGGCGTCGGTCCAGGTGGTGGCCGATGAGCACCTCGATGACCTCCGTCGACTCTTGATCGGGCTGGCCACCCATCCGCCTTCGGTGCCGTGGGAGCTCGTCCTGGTCGCAAATGCGCCGAGCTTTGATGTGGATGCGCTCGCGGCCATCGTTCCCGGCGTGCCGTTCAATGTGGTCCGCACGACGGAGCGCCTGGGCTGGGCCGACTCCCGCAACCTCGGCATGCGACGTTCGAGCGGCGCCGTGACCGTCCTGCTCGACACCTCGATCGAGCCGACCGGCGATTTCCTTGCCCCGCTCCTCGCCGCATTCGACAGCGACCCGTCGGTCGGCATCGCCGGTGGCTGGGGCGTGAGGAGCGGCGATGCCCGCCAGTTCCACGACGCACTGCCCGGCGAGGTCGATGCGGTCGAGGGGTACTGCCTGGCGGTGCGGCGCGAAGCACTGCGCGCGGTCGGAGGCTTCGACCGACGATTTCGGTTCTATCGCAACGCCGATCTTGAC
>JBBJNX010000236.1:0-4231 GCA_037721115.1 Candidatus Limnocylindria bacterium | reverse complement strand
CGAATCCGTGACGCGGACGGCGGACTGTCCACAGGTCGTCCACGGATGTTTCCACGCTAGAATCCGCCGATGCGCGCACGTGAGCTCGGAATTCGCATCGGCCGCATGCAGAGCGGCCAGCAAAACGCGATCACCGACGTCGCGGGCGTGCGCGTGGGTCATACGACCCTGATCTCCGGTGACGGTGCGCTCCGGGCGGGCGAAGGGCCGGTCCGCACCGGCGTCACGGTGATCATCCCGCACGACGGCGACATCTGGACCGAGCCCCTGTTCGCCGGAGCGCATCGGCTCAACGGCAATGGCGAGCTCACCGGACTCGAATGGATCCGCGAGGCGGGCATGCTGGGTGGCGCGATCGCGCTCACGAACACGCACAGCGTGGGCGTTGTGCGCGATGCGCTCATCGAGGCCGCCGTGCGCGCGCACACCATGAGCGACGCCGTCTGGGCGTTGCCGGTCGCCGGCGAGACGTACGACGGCGCGCTCAACGACATCAACGGCTTCCATGTGAAGCCGGACGACGTGCACGCTGCATTGGCCAGCGCGACGAACGGAGCGGTCGCCGAGGGCAACGTGGGCGGCGGCACCGGGATGGTCTGTCATGAATTCAAAGGGGGCATCGGGACGGCCTCTCGGCTGGCCGACGCCTGGACGGTCGGCGTGCTCGTCCAGGCGAACTACGGGGGGCGCCATCTCCTGCGCATCGATGGAGTCCCGGTCGGGGCCGCCATCCCACGCGACGAGGTGCCGTCCCCGTGGGACCAGGTCGATGCGCTGGGCCATCGCGATGGCGCCGAGGGGGGCTCGATCATCGGCATCGTGGCCACCGATGCACCGCTTCTCCCGCATCAGTGTGCGCGCCTGGCGCAGCGCGTCGGGATGGGCGTGGCGCGCATGGGCAGCTATGCGTCGCACGGCTCGGGTGACCTGTTCTGCACCTTCGCGACCGGAAATCGCGACCTGTCACGGAGCGCCGGAGAAGAAGACCGTCGTCCGAGCGTCGCGCTGCGAATGGTGCCTGATGCGCGGATCAACCCGCTCTTCGAGGCCGTTGCGGAAGCGACGGAGGAAGCGATCGTCAATGCGCTGCTCGCGGCCGAGACGATGGTCGGTCGCGACGGGATCACGGCGCATGCACTGAACCATGAGCGGCTGAAGGAAATCATGCGCCAGCACGGCCGTCTCTTCAGCCCATGAATAGCGCGCGCGAATTCACGGTGACCGAATAACCCGACCGGTCGACGGTACGTCGCATGACGTAGATGGATCTGCGTCGATCGGCCGTTGGCAACCGCCTGCGATCCGAGCGAGACTCAAGGTCGACCCAACCTCCCTCCAGGCGAACGCCCCGATCGGTCCCGAGCCCGAGCGGGGCGTTTGTTGTCCGCCTCACGGCTACCGCCGCCAATCCGGCCCCAGATTCACTCCCTGGATACCCGCGGAAGAGTTACCTCCGCAACCTGCCGCCACATTCACACCGCCCCTGCACATTGACGTGGTTCCGGGCCAACGCAGCTCCAAGATCACAACGTGGGTGGCACGATGGCGCAGCGCGGCACGATTCGCGCCCTCGACGCCATTGCGTGTTGCCTGCGTGTGAATCTGGCGGGTTTCGCCATTCCGCGCCCCAGCAGACCCTCAGCGCAGTTACGCCCATCCGATCGGCGTCGGCCTGTCCTCGTCGTCGATGGCCACGAACACAAAGCTGCCGGAGGTGGCAAGAAGGCGTTCCCCGGTCGCCACGTCCTCGGCATACATGTCGACACCGACTGTGACCGAGGTACGACCGACGCGCGTCACGCGAGCCACGAGCTCGACAAGCTGACCGGCGCGGACCGGGACCTTGAACTCGACGCGGTCGGATGCGACCGTGACCATGGTGCGCCGCGCACATCGGGTCGCGGCCACCCAGCCGGCATGATCCATCAGTCCCAGCGCGTGACCGCCGAAGAGGGTCCCGTGATGGTTGGTGTGATTCGGCATCACCAGCTCGGCGAGCCGCACTTCCGGGTAATCCAGGACTCCGCCATCGGCCATGTGTCGATGGTATCGGCTTTGGATGCGACGAGGCGGTGACTCGGCGACATGAGATCGTCACAGTTCCGGCGTAAACTGAGTTCATGTTCCTCTTCGGCAAAGACAAGACCCGGATGCCTGCACCGGGCGACGCCCTATCCGGGCGCGACCAGGCGCTCCCCACCGCCGAGCGCCATTTCATCAATGACTCCACGATCAAAGGCCCCTACCCGGCCGGCACCGAGCTGGCGACCTTCGGTATGGGCTGCTTCTGGGGCGCCGAGAAGCTCTTCTGGCAGACGTCAGGTGTGCTCAGCACCTCGGTCGGCTACGCCGGTGGGGCGACCCCGAACCCCACCTACGGCGAGGTCTGCTCAGCGAAGACGGGTCACGCGGAGGTGGTACAGATCGTCTTCGACCCGCAGCGCATCTCCTACGAGGAGCTCCTGAAGCTCTTCTGGGAGGACCACGACCCGACCCAGGGCATGCGCCAGGGCAACGACCGTGGCACCCAATATCGGTCGGCAATCTTCACCCACACCGATGCGCAGCGCGCGACCGCCCAGGCGTCACGCGACAAGTACCAGGGCGAGCTGACGAAGTCCGGGTTCGGCGAGATCACGACCGAGATCGCCGATGCGCCGACCTACTACTTCGCCGAGGACTATCACCAGCAGTACCTTGCCAAGAACCCGGCCGGCTACTGCCCGGACCATTCAACCGGCGTCGCCTGCCCGATCGGGCTCGGCGTGAGTGCAGGCGAGCCAGCAACAGCGATGGAGCAGGTCTGAGCGTCCGATGCGCACTACCGAGGCATTTGTTCGGATGAGTCGGCTCGACCCTCGGCGATGATCGTGTAGGCGTGCGGGTTGTAGGAGTGTGGATAGTCGAAGCGCTCTTTCAGCCACGCGGCGACACGGATCGTGTTCACAGACGAGAACCGCCGCCGAAGACGCTTCTCGATGCGGGGACAGCTGAGCCTGTTCCAATGGTAGGCGCGTCTTCGTTGCACCACGTGCTCAGGCGCGCCCGACATGTTGAAGAACGTCAGAAGGACGCCGCGCCGCGCGAGGCGACACGCCTCGTCGAGCGCACGCTCCATCTCCTGCGGGGCCAGGTGCTCGAAGATGTCCGAGGCGATCACGAAATCAAATGATCCATCGGCGTAGGACAGATCGAGGATGTTTCCGACCTCGAACTGCGCGTGGGGAAAGCGCCGCAGGGCATTTTCGATGTTCTTGGGCGTGAGATCGACACCGGTGTAGTCGAGGTGGCCGGCGAGCCCATAGCTCACGAAGCCGCGGAAATCGTTCGCCGAGCCGCAGGCGAATTCGAGGACACGGATCGGCTCGATGGTGCGATTCGCCAGTTCCGCCTGCCAGCGCTCCTCGAACTCCATCTGGCGCTCAGCGATAACCGTGTCGACCCGTTGCACCCCCGCGTGTTTCGCAGGATTCAGGAATGACCCCATCGTGACACCCAGCGCGAGCGCGCGCTGCCGGAGCAGCTCGTTCAACATCACCGCGAATCGCACCTCATCCTGGGCAACCTGTTCAAGGTCGGACCCGAACAGCTTCGAGATCAGGAAGTGGCGGATCAGGATGCTCTGGACATTGATTCGCGGGTTCTGATACCCCGACACCAGGTAGCGATCGAGCATGTCAGCGTCGCCGAGGCTCCAGGTCTGCTCGTGCAGAAACCTCGCGAGCCGGGCGCCGAATGGCAGCTTCCGCAGGCCCTCCGAGGCAAACGGGGCGAGGATCGAAAGCGTCCTGTTCCCTGCGCCCAGCGCCAGAATCCGGAGCCTGACGGCCCAACGCAGAAACGACGGCAGTCCGCGGCTGGTGACCATCTCCACGCCACCGTAGCATGCCACCGGGGTGGGGAGCTCGAGGCCTCTCCCCACTTGCAGTGTCTGCCGGCGTGATCGAACGAATGTTCTATTATGGCGCGGATGCGCGCCGAGTACCAGGATCTCGGGTCAGGAAGGCGATCCTGTCGACCGCGGTCTGCGGGTCGCGCACGGACGCCGTGATCGCGGGCCAGTCTGACCGCCTCGTCCACGAACCAGGTGCGGTTGCCGTCGAGAGCCTCCGTATCGAACCACTGGTGGAAGAGGACGGCCGCTCCCGCCCACCCTCTATCGGCTCGACCAGGAACGCCTCGGCGTCATCGGCGAACCGGACGTCGTGGACGCGGGCGCCGTCGCGCTCGG
>JBBJNX010000235.1:0-4240 GCA_037721115.1 Candidatus Limnocylindria bacterium | reverse complement strand
TGGGAGGATCCGCGCCTGACGACGACCGCCCTGCTCCTGGCGCTGTACGTCGGCTACCTCCTGCTGCGGCGCCTGACCGATGATCCCGAGCGGCGAGCGACGCGCGCCGCGATCGTCGGCGTCGTGGCCGCCATCGACATCCCGATCGTGCATTTCAGCGTCGAATGGTGGCGGGGCCTGCACCAGACGGCGACGATCGGCTCGCCGGACCGCGTGCTCAATCCCGCGGCGCCGGGGATCTTCGTGGGCACCCTGTTCGGCACGCTGGCCGCCTTCACGCTGACCTGGCTGTATCTCATGATCCGACGCTACCAGCTGGCACGTGCCGAGCTGGCGCGCGAGGAGGCTCGTCGCATCGACGTGCTGATGAGCGCGCGCACTGCGGCGGTGCCCCGATGACCGATGCCGGCTACGTGCTCGCCGCGTATGCCGTCATCATCGGAGGCCTGGCGCTCTACACAGGGGCACTCTGGCGTCGTCAGCGCGCAGCTCGCCGTCGGGACGACGAGGCGCGATGACCGTCTCAGCCCCCTCGGATCCGATGCTGCCGCCGCGTCGGCGGCCGTGGGGGATCGTCGTCCTGGTGGCGGTCGTCCTCGTCGTCATCGGCTACCTCGCCTTCAGTAGCGTTGGGAACGCGCTCGTCTATTACCTGACGCCGACCGAGCTGGTCAGTCGCGGGGAGGCGGCGGTCGGCGAGACGGTTCGGCTCGGCGGGCTGGTCGAGGCGGGCAGCATCTCAGGGCCAGCGACCGACCTCACCTTCGTCGTCACCGATGGCGACAACGCGGTCGCGGTCCACTCGACCGTGGCACCCACCCGTTCTTTCCGGGAGGGGACCGGCGCCGTGGTCGAGGGATCCTTGGGGGCCGATGGGGTCTTCGAGGCCACCCAGGTCATCGTCAAGCACGATGAGAACTACGAAGTGCCCCCGTCCGGGGAGATCCCGTCAGACCAGGTCATTGACCCGGGCAACGAGCCTTGAGAAGCATCGCCTCGACACATGGAGACTGCCGGTGATTCCGAGCATCGGTCATGCATCGGTGCTGATCGGCCTTGGCCTGACCGTGTACGCCGCGGTCGCCTTCGTGCTGGCGGCGCGCGGGGGCGATCCCAGGCTCAACACCAGCGCGCGTCGCGCCGTCATCGGCTCATTCGTGGCTGCCGGCATCGGCTGCGCGGCCATGGTGATCTCGCTGCTCACACACGATTTCGGCGTACGCTACGTCGCCGAGAACAACGCCACCACGACGCCGCCCTTCATCGGCGTCATCAGCCTGTGGGCCGCGCTGGAGGGTTCGATCCTGTTCTGGGCGCTGCTCGCGACCGGATGGGCGGCGCTGGTGCTGCATCGGTATCGCGATCGGTATCGGCAGCTGATGCCGTGGGTCGGAGCGACGCTGGCTACGGTCAACGCCTTTTTCTTCGCCGTCATGACCTGGCCTGGCAACCCGTTCGCGCTCACCTCGCCGGTCGCCGCGGAGGGCTCGGGGCCGAACGCGTTGCTCCAGAACCACCCGTTCATGGCCCTCCACCCGCCGCTGCTGTATCTGGGCTACACCGGAATGGCGGTCCCGTTCGCCTTCGGGGTAGCCGCACTGGTCACCAGGCGTCTGGACGAGGAGTGGCTGCGCATCGTGCGGCGCTGGACGCTCATCCCGTGGACCTTCCTGACGCTGGGCATCGTGGCCGGGGCGTGGTGGAGCTACGAGGTGCTGGGCTGGGGCGGCTACTGGGCATGGGATCCGGTCGAGAACGCCGCGCTCCTGCCGTGGCTGACGGCAACCGCGTTCATTCACTCGGCGATGGTCGCCGAGCGGCGCGGTGGCCTGCGGATCTGGACCAGCGCACTCGTCATCGCCACCTTCGTGCTCACCCTGGTCGGCACATTTCTCACGCGTTCGGGGATCGTTGCGAGCGTCCATTCGTTTACGCAGTCGGCGATCGGCCCCTGGTTCCTGGCGGCCATCCTGGTGGCGCTGACCGCGGCCCTGGGACTGCTCGTCTGGCGCCTGCCGGATCTGAGCGGTGACGGACGGCCGTCCGGCACGGTGAGCCGGGAGTCGGCGTTCCTGCTGAACAATGTTCTCTTCCTGGGCCTCACTTTCGCGGTCCTGTTCGGCACGCTGCTGCCACTCCTGGTGGCCGCCACCAGCGGCGACACGATCAGCGTCGGCGCGCCGTGGTTCAACACGGTCACCGTTCCCATCTTCGTGGCGCTCCTGTTCCTGATGGGCGTCGGCCCGGCGCTCCCGTGGGGCACCGCTTCGTGGTCGACCATGCGCGAGCGATTTGCCATGCCGCTGCTGATCGCGGTTCTCGTGACCGGCGGCGCCGTGGGGCTGGGTCTGCGCGAGGTGGCGTCGCTCGGCACTTTGGGACTGGCAGTCTTCGTCGGCGGGATCATGATCGACGAGGTGATTCGTGGGACCCGGGCGCGTGCTCGTGGCCGGAACGAAGACCATGCCACCGCCGCCTGGCGGCTCACCACGCGCAATCGGCGCCGATACGGTGGCTACGCCGTCCATCTGGGCGTCCTCGTCATGGCCGTTGCGGTCGCCATCTCCTCGGGGCTGGCGTCCGACCGCACCGTGACGCTCGCCCCAGGCGAGACGGTCACCATCGGCGGCTACCAGATTCGCCATGACCGGCTCGTGGTCGAGCCGCTCGCCACCGATGTGCGCGTGATCGAGACGCGTGCCGAGGTCACCTATTCGGGCGCACATAACGGCTCGCTGGACACCGCGTTGCGCGACTATCCCAACTCCCAGGCAGCCATCGCGACGCCCGCCGTTCGGACCTCACTGGCGGAAGACCTGTACGTCACGCTGCTGGCATCCGACTCCGCAACGGGCGTGGTGACGCTCCACCTGTTCGTGAACCCGCTGGTGGTCTGGATCTGGATCGGCGGCGCAATCGTCGGCATCGGTGCCGTCTTCGCCATCTGGCCGGAGCGTCGCGCCCGTCGGGTGAGCGTGGAGCAGCGGCAGCGCGCGCCGGCTGCCGCATCGGTCGAGGGTGCCTGAGGATGCACCATCTGCGCTGGCTGCTCGTTCCCCTTCTCGTGATACCGCTGGGCTGGCTTCTGCTGACCGGGTTCGCCCGCGACCCGCGCGAGGTCGCTTCGCCACTCGTCGGGCAACAGGCTCCAGCGTGGACCTATGAGACCCTGGACGGCGATACGCTCTCGACCGATGAGCTGGCCGGGCGCCCGTACGTCGTCAACTTCTGGGCCAGCTGGTGCATCCCCGCGTGCGTTGATGAGCACCCGGTCCTGTCGTCCGCGTACCAGCGGGGCGGCGATGAGCTGATGATCGTCGGCGTGCTGTACCAGGACACACCGGCCGACGCCGAGAGCTTTCTTGCCCGTTACGGGGACGCTGGTTACCCGCATCTCATCGATGCGACGGGGCGCCTGGCGATCGACTTCGGCGTGACCGGGCCACCCGAGACGTTCTTCGTCGACGCCGATGGGATCGTGCAGGCCAAGCAGTTCGGCCCCCTAACAGATGCCCTGATGGCCGACCATCTCGCCCGCATCCTGCCGAGTGCGGCCCGATGAAGGGCTGGCTGCCGGCCATCGCACTGGGTGGCGCGCTGGCGCTGCTGGCGCTTGGAGCCGTGTTCGTGCTCCAACCTGGCCCCGATCTGACGGATGCGGAGCGCGCGGATGCGATCGCTCGCGAGCTGCGCTGCCCCGACTGCCAGGGACTCTCGGTCGCCGATGCGCCGACGGGCTCGGCACAGGAGATTCGCCGCCTGATAGATGAGCTTGTCGCCGCGGGTGCGACCGAAGACGAGGTGCGGGCCCACTTCGTGTCTCGATATGGTGATTGGATCCTGCTCGCTCCTTCATCCCCCGTGGCCTGGATCATCCCCTTTGCGGTGGTGATCGCCGGCGTCGGGGCGCTCGCGACGTGGCTGATGTTGCGACGAGGCAGCGACGCGGTGCCGACCGAGCGACCCTCCCCCGAGGCACGCCGTCGCCTCCATGAGGAGGTCGAGGCGCTCGATGCCTGAGGGCCTCATTCTGCTGGTCGGCCTGGCGGCAGCCGCGGCCTTCGCGCTGCGGCCCCTGGTCGGGGACCGCCATGACGGTATCTCGGCGGCCGACGATCTCGGTGCCGCGAACCTCAGACACCGCGTGGCGCTGGAGGCGCTCCGCGAGGTCGAGACGGTTCGGCGCGCAGGATCACTGCCCGATGCGGCATACGCCGACCGGCCGGCGCTGGCGGCGGAG
>JBBJNX010000234.1:0-4242 GCA_037721115.1 Candidatus Limnocylindria bacterium | reverse complement strand
GCAGCACGCCGATGCCCTCGAGGTGTCCGCCCTCGAGCGCCCCGATCAGCTGTCGTGAACACAGCTGCCACCTGGGCGTGGGACAGTCCGCGGGCCAGCCTGTGGTGCCGTTCGTCGTCAACTGCCTGCCGCTCTGCTGCAGGGCACGTCGCGTCGCTTCGCCGATTCGATTTCGCCGTGCGGTCATGCCTCAATCATGCCCGTTCGGCGTGTATCGGCCGCCTACTGGCGGCTTACGACAGCTGGGTGGGCCCCGACGAGCGCCCAGCAGTGTAGGGAGCCGCTCAGGAGCTCAGGGTCGCATCCATGCCAATGCAATTTGGCGTTACGACCGACATGAGAGCGAAATTGTCGCGTCATCGGTCGAAGTGCCGACGGGCGTGGCCAAATGACCGCCCAGCATCCATCCGTCGGTCATAAGGCCAGCTCAGTTGGCGCCCCGGAGTCCAGTTGACGCTACGACCGATCGAGCGGAGGCGTCAGGCTTCCTGCGACACCTGGACATCGGTGGCGCGCGGTGCCGCGCCGCTGCCTGGCGTCCGCCCCGTCACGAGAGCGGCATCCAGGCGCTCCAGAAGCGCGGCAGCTCGCAGGCCGGTGAAGATGTCGCGCGCCTCGTCTGCGGCGCGCCGCCGCTCATCGGGTTCCATGGCGCCGGTGACCACGATGTCGAGGCCCGTCATTCCGAGCCAGGAGCGCGCGCCGATCTGGCGGAAGACGGCCTGCGCCTCGGCATAGTGCGCTCGAGCCTCATCAACTCGGCCCTCGAGCATGGCGATCCCGCCGTCCATCGTGGCGAGGTGCCCGGTGGTGCGTCGACCGCGGCCCGCGTTCCGGAATGAAGTGCGCATTTCACGAGCGGCATCGAGGTTGCCATTCCAGATGGCAGCGCGGGCGCCGTGAATGGCTCCTTCTGACCCGCTTACTCCCGAGCTCTCGGCCTCCCGAGCTAGCTCGACGACGCGTGCCACATCACCGCGCAGCATCTCCACCACCGACAGGCCATACGCCCCGAGGGACCGATACTGAGCGTCGTCGAACGGCCTGCTTGCTTCGTAGAGGCGCAGTGCCTCATCTCGAACGTCATCTCCACGGAGCGCACTGATCACCGTGGCGAAGGCGCCGAACCAGAGTTGCTCGGCGGCCTCCGTGAAGACTGGCTTCATCTCGGTCATTCGCGTCACGGCCCAGTCCCACTCACCGACCTCGATCGCACCGTCCACGGCGTTGCCGACGATGTATCGCAGTCCCCAGATGTTCCCATCCTGTTCGGCGCGCTCCATCGCCGAGCGCGAGACGGCGAAGGCTCGAGCCGGATCATCGGGCGCCAAGGCATATCCGAGGTTCACCGCCGCGCGGTTGGCCTGCTCCGCCAAGGAAAGACGGTTCGCGGCATCCAGCGCGCCGGTCAGGATGACGACCGCCTCTGTTGCGCGACCGAGGTTCGACAGCGACACCGAACGCGTGATCAGCAGATCGAGGATGAGGGCGTCGTTGTCGGCGCGCTGCGCATGCGGAAGCGCCAGCTCAGCAAGCTCGATGGCGCGAACGTCGTTGAGCCGTCGCATCTCCGTCTTTGCCAGCACCGTTGCGACCTCGATGTAGCCGGGCGCTTCCGGAGTCATGTCCGGCTCGCTCATGGCGCCGTTGAGCAGGTTCAGGGCGTCCTGTTGACGTCCTTCAACCAGGATGTTCGCGAGTCGCGCGACCGCCACGCGTCGCACGAAATCCGAGCCAACCTCGCCGGCCAGGGTGATCGCTCGCTCGCCATGCGCGATCGCTCGATCCATAAGTCCGGCGCCGGCTGCCGCGTCGGTTGCCTGCACGCGAAGATCGAGCTCGTCCGAGGGGTCCCTCGAGACGATCAGCGCGCTCTCCAGGTACCCGTGCGCCAGGCGGAAGGAGCCAAGCTCGGTCGCCCGCTGCGCCGCGCCGCGCAATGCCACGCGTGCCTGCGCCGCGACCGCCGCTCCCTCCGCCCCGTCAGGGTGTGCCTGGTACGCGTCGACGTAATGCTGCGCCAGCACGCCCGACAGCTCGTCGTCGCCGAGCTTCTCGTAGTAACGGGCGGCGGCCAGGTGACGCGCCCGCCGGTCGTCGCGCGAGAGCGTGCCGTAGGCTACTTCGCGCAACAGTCCCTGGACGAACCGGTACAGCCCTCGCTCCGGCGAGCGAGGATCGTCATCGATCGTCAGCAGCTCGCGCTGGACCAGGAGCTGGAGCAGGGGTCCGATGTCGGCGGACGAGCGGGAAACCGCGGCGAGTGACGCCAGGCTGAATGAGAGCCCCAACACCGAGCCGTCCTGATACAGCGTGCGCTCGGCCGCCGGCAGGGCGTCGATGCGCGCGGCGATCAGGGCATGGAGCGACTCGGGCACTGCCAGCTGCGTGAGGTCGCCGACCGGCCGGAACGTTTCGCCGTAGGGCTCGATGCGGCCGTCATTGAGCAGCATGCGAACCGTCTCGACGGCGTACAGCGGAATTCCTTCGGCCCGTTCCACGATCTGCCGGGTCGCGGACTCGGGGAGGCCCGGCACGAGTCCCGCCAGGAGCGTTTGAACGTCGTCATCGGCAAGCGGGACGAGGCTCAGCGACGTGAAGGATCGCTGCCCTGCGCCCCAGGTCGGTCGCCGGTCGAGCAGTTCGGCGCGGGCCAAGGTGATCAGGTAGATGGAACGCCCGCGCGACCAGGTCACGAGTTCCTCGATGAAGTCGAGCAGGCCATCATCGGCCCACTGGAGGTCCTCGAAGACCATCACCACCGGGCCAACCTCCGCGATGCGCTCGAAGAAGGTGCGCCACGCCAGGAACAGCTGTCCGCGCTCGCGCGACTGGCCCTGCCCGAATCCCAACAGATGAAGAATCGGCTCCTCGAGGCTGCGCCGCTCCTCCGCATCGGTCACGAACTCGTCCAGGGTCGCTGACAGGCGCTCGCGGGTGGAAGCTTCATCCGCGCTTTCACCGATGCCGATCCGCATGCGAACCATCTCTCCCAGCGCCCAGAAGCTGATTCCGTCGCCGTAGGAAGGTGAGCGGCCCTGGTGCCAGTGCACGATCTCGGTGACGCCGTCGATATATTTGAGGAACTCCCAGGCCAACCTGCTCTTGCCGATGCCGGCCTGACCGGTGACGCTCACCAGTCGAGGACCACGGTCGCGCGCCGTCGCGTGGTAGAAGTCCTTGATGAGCCGCAGCTCTGATTCGCGCCCGACGAAGGGTGGTTCGAGCCCTTCGCTGCGACCGACGCCCCCGCGCTGCGCCACAACCCGCACGGCGGTAAACGCCGGGATCGGGGTCGCCTTTCCCTTCAGCGTCTGTTCGCCGGCGGGCTCGAACACGATGGCATCGCCCGCGGCGCGACGGGTGCCTTCACCCACGAGCACCGTGCCGGGCAGCGCCACAGATTGGAGACGAGAGGCGGTGTTGACCAGGTCACCGGCGACCATCCCCATCCCGGTCGCCCCGATCGTCACGACCGCTTCCCCGGTATGCACTCCGGCCCGCAATGCCAGCTCAGGCATATCGTGCCCGCCGTTCAGCCGACGGACGGCGTCGACGAGATCCAGGCCAGCGCGGACGGCGCGCTCCGCATCGTCCTCCTGCGCGGTGGGCGTTCCCCACACGGCCATCACCGCGTCGCCGATGAATTTCTCGACCGATCCGCCGTAACGACCAACGATCTCGCGGCAGGTGTCGAAGTAGTGGCCCAGGAGCTCGCGCACGTCTTCGGCATCACGTGCTTCGGAGATGGTGGTGAAACCAACCAGGTCCGCGAAGAGGACGCTCACCAGCCGGCGCTCGGTGGTCGGTGCTCCCGTGGCCGGTCCTGCTCCGGTCGCAACCCCGGTGGTCGACGCACTCGGGGTGGAATTCTGTGCGGCGTTCAGGGCCTGGCCGCATTCGCCGCAGTACCGCGCCCCGGGCGTGTTCGCGGTGCCGCAGCGGTCGCAGGCGACCGCCAGCCGTTGTCCGCAGGTCAGGCAGAATTTCCGGCCGAGCTCGTTCTCGGCTCCGCAGCTCGCGCAGATCACTCGGGTATCAAGGCTCCTGTGCCGTTCGCCGCAGTATCACGGGCAGCGGGCGGCCTTGACAAGCAACGCGGTTGTCGTCGGTCATAGCGCCAAGTCTTGGCAGCAAAGACCCGGAAAGGGCAAGCGCCTCATGGTCGCGGGTGGGCGTCAGCCCTCCTTCTTCTTGCCGCCAGATGCGACCGGGGCAGGGTGATCGAGGATCTCATCGATG
>JBBJNX010000233.1:0-4244 GCA_037721115.1 Candidatus Limnocylindria bacterium | reverse complement strand
TCCCGCAACAGCGTGCCGAGCGCATCGGCCGTCCCCGCCGCCTTGAGCTCGATGTACACGCCGATGCGGTGAGCGGCCAGCGCGAGGACCTCGGCCAGCGTCGGCACGACCTGGTCATCGCCTTTCGGTATGCGGGCGAGCTCGGCGGCGGTGAGCTCGGCAACCGGCATCCGTACGCCGTTCTCATCAACCAGCTCCGCGTCGTGATGAACTACCAGCTGTCCGTCGCGGCTCAGGTGGACGTCGACCTCAACATAGTCGAGCCGATGCGCGATGGCGACGCCGATAGCGAGCAGCGTATTCTCCGGCGCCAGGGCGCTTGCCCCCCGATGACCCACCGTTTGCATCGGCCCGCCGCTTCAAGCCGCGAAGGAGCTCGCCACCGCCACCAGCGCCGGCAGAACGGAGGTGGCGATAAGCACGGTGACGAGGGGCAGCAGGACGCGGAGGCCGAAGCGGATGCGAGGCATGGTGCTCTCCACTGATGCGGGTGCCTGGGCACAGCGTGACGGCGCTGCGTGGAACGGCGGTCAAGGCGGCGTTAGCAGTGCGTCAGCCCGGGCAGCGCCGACCGCCACGTGAAGCCGCGCTTGAGATGGGCCGACTGCTCTCGGATCCTGTAACGGTACAAACGAGGGTTCGGCGGATTCCGCAGACAGGAAATGGCCCGATCCACGCGTGAATCGGGCTCGCTAACCTACGTCTGGTACCGCATACCGGATGCGCAGTCTTCCCGTATCACGCGTGTCAAGGTGAGACGCATGACTCGCTGGAGGCAGCATGGGACGCATGGTGCGATTCGATAAGGGTGCCAATGAGGGTGCTGGCGGCCGGGCACTTCCACCACCTCTCCGGCACGTCACGCCGCAACAAGGGCGTCCCCGGCAGGTGGCGGGGCGGCGCCCCGCAAACTATCCCTATCGTCGGGCGCGACACCGATCCCGAATCGCGAACGGCCTGGTGGGAAACACCCGGTGTGGGAGCCTGCCGTCGGAGGCGCGAGAGGGCTCGCAACGACCTTACGTCACACCGTGGCCGAGATCACGTCGATGTTGGAGGCGAGCCAGAGCGACAATCTGAACGGCTACCGCTACAACACGAAGCAAGGCCCCAGCGCGCCGGCCGATCTTGAAGGTCCGCGTTGAGCCAAGCGAACGTTGCGAGCGTCCTCGTCGACCGACGACATCGGTCGCTGTACGACCTGCTCTGCGGTACTCGGGTCATTCATAGCAGCGCCGCGTGATCGAGCCCTCCTAAGCGGTGAGCAGCGCGATCCCCAGTGCAACAAACGGCGGCGTCGACGTAGAGCTGGACGACCAACGTCAGGATGACCAGCACGCCGGCATGGGCATGGCCCGATCGAGAGGGTCGTCCCTAACAGGCCCAACCGTGACCGATCCGCCGGTAGCTCACGAGTTCGGCGTTCGGCCGACGATGCGCTACCGCCCGCAGCTCGCGACGCGCGAACGGTTCCGACGCGCCCGAGAGCCGTAGGACGCGATGGATGCTAGCTATCGCGGGCGAGCGCCGCCCCGAGTCGCTCCACGCCGAACTCGTACGCGTCATCGACGTCTCCGCCGAGACGGAATGCGCCGGCGAGCTCCATGCTGATGAACCCATGCGCCCAGGCGACGACGGTCCGCGCCGCTTCCAGCGCCTGCTCGGAACCGGACAGCGCGGCGGCGGTGCGCAGGACCGCCGCGCTCGCGCGGGCAAGCCGATCCGCGTCGGGCTGGTTTACGTCGGACAGCGGCGAAAAGACCAGGCGGTAGGCTTCCGGCTGCGCGTGAGCGAAGGCCCTGATCGCATCAGCCAGCGCGCGCAGGTCGCGCCGCGGGTCGCCGGTTCCAGCTGCCGCGTCGAGCGTCTCGGTCAGCTCGCCTGCCACGTCTTCCACGATCAGCCGCACGAGATCGGCGCGGCGTCGGACCCGTTTGTAGAGGGATGGCGCCCGCACGCCGACCGCATCGGCCACGCGCTGCATCGTCAGCCCATCGAGCCCTTCGGCCTCGAGGATGCTGCGACCAGCGGCGACGATCTCGTCGACCGAGGTGCGGGCCGGCGTCGGCATCTACTGCGATCTCCTTGAGGCTATTGACAATAGCCATGATGGCTATGTAGCATAGCGATGCGTACCCGATACTACACCAGGAAGGCACACCATGGCAGTCGCCAATCTCACGCTCCGATTCCTCCTCGAGCTGGCCGCCATCGCCGCACTCGCGTACTCGGGCTTCCAGGCCTCAGCCAACGGACTGATCCGGGCCATCGCCGGTATCGGCGCACCGCTGGCGCTCATCGTGATCTGGGCCATGGTGGTGGCACCGAACACCGCCAACGGCCTGTCGCAGGCGCAGAAGGACCTCATCGGCACCGTCCTGCTCGTTCTGACGGCCGTCGCGCTCGGCCTCGCCGGGCAGCGCGGGCTGGCTGTCGGCTTCGGGATCGTTGTCCTGGTGAACGCGGCGCTTCTCTTCGTCTTCGGCCAGGACGCACGGGGCAGCGTCGAAAGGATGGCCCGATGAAGCTCGCACTATCGCTCCACCGCATCGGCTCCGACCTCGTCAATAGCTACCTCGTCGAAGAGTCCGGCCGCGTCACGGTCATCGACGCCGGCCTTCCCGGCCACTGGGGAGAATTCCGAGCAGAGCTCGCGCTCATGGGCCGGTCGCTCGACGACGTCCGTGCCGTCGTCCTCACGCATGGTGACACCGACCACATCGGCTTCGCCGAGCGGCTGCGCCGCGAGCGCGACGTCGATGTCCACGTGTATGAGCTCGATGCCGCCCGCGCCAGGGGCGAGGTCAAGAAGGCCAACGCCGGCTGGGGACCGATGAGGATCGGCCCGCTGCTGAAGTTTCTGTGGTACAGCGCGCGCCGCGGCGGCTTGAGGATCGCGCCGGTGTCACAGGTCGTGACGTTCGGCGACGGCGAAACGCTCGACGTCCCGGGATCGCCGCGGGTCATTCACATGCCGGGTCACACCCCCGGCAGCGTTGCCCTCCACGTGCCCAGCGTCGACGCGCTGTTCGTCGGCGACGCGATGACCACGGGTCACGTCCTGACCGGCGCCGTCGGTCCGCGCCCGGCCCCGTTCACGCTCGAGCCGGCGATGGCGCTCGCGTCGCTTGCCAGGCTCGACGCTGTCGAGGCGACGTGGGTGCTTCCCGGCCACGGCGCGCCGTGGAGTGGCGGGGTCGCCGAGGCGCTTCGCCGGATCCGGGAGGTCGCCGCCGCTCGTGGCTGAAGCAGTCGCCTGCTATCCAGCGTCCGGTAATCGGTCCGCGAGACGCTGGCGAGCTCGCCACGGCGGGCGTCCCCTCGGTTCGCGACGTGGTGGCGTTCATTGGCCCTGAGGCGCTCGCCAACGACCCACGGCGCGTGGCCGAGGATGCCGTGGGCAGGCAGGCAGACCGAGGCGACTGGTGGCTGCACGTCGATCTGGACGTCCTCTCGACGGAGAGCCTCAGCGCGGTCGATTACCGCCTCCCTGGCGGCATCGACTGGGATCAGCTCACGGAATTCACGAGGCGCCTGCTCGCCGCTCCGGGCGTGATCGGTTGGGACGTCACGATCTACAACCCGGACCTCGACCCGGATGGTGATGGAGCACGGCGAATCGTTCGCTACCTCGCCGACTCGCTCGAGGGCCGCCTCGCCGCCTCAACTCGCTGATGCAGCGTGCGGAGCTGAATCATGGGTGGCGCGACGCATCAGCATGATGCCGAGCGCCGCCACCCACAGCGTGATGATGGTCGGGAACACGATCGAGGCGATGCGGCTGATGCCTGTCGATTCGCCGACCTGGGCCTGGATCAGTCCGACCGCGATCGAGCCGATGCCGGCTACCACCACCGGCCAGCCGAGCCAGCGAGGAAAGACGTCACTGAATGCCACGGCCAGCCCGTACAGGATGAAGGTGACGCCGGCGAACAGGATATTGAAGAGGGCGGCCAGCGCGAAGTTCATCGTCTCCTCGGCTGTCAGGATGCGCAGCGCGGCCGCCTGCTCGGCGGCCGGGGCCTCTGCCCACGCGTCGGCCAGCTGCTTGGCGGCCACCCCGTCGAGGGTGACGAGCACCAGGCCCACGGCCACGCCGGCGATTGCGGAGACGTACCCAAGCCGGGCCAGGGCTGCAGCGAACGGCCCGCGGATCGACTGGCGGATGGCGACCAGCCCGCCGAGCATGAGGATCAGGCCCAGCACGATGACCAGGTGAATGATCGTCCAGCCCTGGCTGCCGT
>JBBJNX010000232.1:0-4275 GCA_037721115.1 Candidatus Limnocylindria bacterium | reverse complement strand
ACGACGGCGACGCCTACATCCGGCCGCTCGTATACAAGTCGGCGCGCTCGATTCGCGTCAAGCTGACTGGCCTCGACGACCGGGTGGGCATCTTCACCATTCCACTCGGCGACTACCTGCCGACCGGCGGCATCCGCGTCACCGTGTCGGCCTGGCAGCGCGTCAGTGACAACGCCATTCCCGCACGAGGCAAGATCAGCGGTTCGTACGTCAACGCCGCCTTCGCGGCCGAGGATGCGCACGCCGCCGGATACGACGACGCGATCCTGCTGACCGGAGATGGGCACCTGGCCGAGGCATCGGCCGCCAATCTCTTTGTCGTGAGCGGCCGCGAGGTTGCCACGCCTCCATTGACCGATGACGTCCTGGCCGGGATCACGCGTTCCGCGATCCTCCAGATAGCACGCGATGCTGGCCTGGACGTGGTCGAGCGACGGATCGACCGCTCCGAGCTTTATCTCGCCGATGAGGTCTTCCTGACCGGCACCGGCGTACAGGTGGCGCCGATCTCGTCGATCGACGAGCGACCGGTCGGGACCGGCGACTTCGCCATCTCCCTTGACATCCAGCGTCGATACTTCGCAGCGGTGCGCGGCCACGACGAACGCTACGCCAACTGGCTCACCTCGATCTGATCTGCATTGCCGCCCGGCGGGCGGCCATCCCAAGGAGACCATGGATGACCCTTCCCCAGACCGACACCACCTCAGCGCTGAGCATCGAGCGCTGGTCCGCTACCAGCGGTAGTGAGCGCGGCAGCCGAGCCTCGCTTGTCCTCAACGGCGGAGGCCATCGCTGGCGCGCGCATGCGGACGGCAACGGTGCCATCGATGCCCTGATGCGCGCGGTGGATGACGCGCTGGCCCCGCTTCTTGGTGAGGGCGTGGTGCTTGCCACCTACGACGTGCACGCCGCCGGCCCCGGCCACGAGACGAAGGCCTCCGTCTCGCTCTCCGTCCGCTCACGCGCCGATGCTGACGGCCCGCCCTACGCCGGTCGCTTTGTGAGCGAAAACGTGCTCGAGGCCTCAGTCGGTGCGTATGTCGATGCGGTCAACGGTCTCCTGGTTGCCACGGGCGTCGATATCGCCTCCGCAGTGCCCTCCCCGGGGACCACCGACACACACGAGACCGATCCGGAACACCGCACCGGCGCCAAGGATCGCATCATGTCCGCCTACAACGGCTGACCGAGCAGCGGGTCCCGCCGCGTGCTACGAATGCACGTATCTGACAAGTTGCGGCCCAATCGGCCCCCACCGCCGATGCAAGCCCCGCGGCTTGCATCGGGTGCACCTATCTGGCAACTTGCCGCCCACGAAGGGCTGAAGTGGCGTGATTCGACTCGTGAATGTGCACCGGGCGCACATTCCGTCCAAAATTCGAGCCGACCTTGGTAGATACGTGCACGTGATGCAAGCGTGCGATGAGGAGACCGCGTGGCATGGCGACCAGGACGGCGCGCGGCTTGCATGACAGCGAGCCAAGCATTGGAGGCACATCGAATGACTGAGAAAACCGAACCCCGCGAGGGTGGTGCGTGGATCGGCCAGCACCCGGACGCGAATACCGAGAAGGTGCGCGAGCAGCTCGACGACGGCGCCGAGCGGGTGGCCGTCACGAACAACGAGACCGGCGCGTCGCCAGGCGACGAGGGGCCACCGCAGGGTCACCGCGAGGGCGACCAGGCGAGTGACGACGACGTCCGTGGCGCGGGCGAGAACCGCTGATCCGATGGAGCAGGAACGAGACGCAAAGAGCGTCAACCAGCCCAGCGGCCCGCCGCCGGACGAGGGACTGGCCTATGACCCCTCCATGACGGAGGGAGACGAGGCCAATATCCCGCCCGAATCCGACGCCGATCCGGAGAGCGACGCGGACATCGACGAAGGCTGACCTCCATGGTTGAGCGTATCTATGTCTATACGCTTAAGGATGACATCCTGACTGAGGGTCGGTCTGGGGGCGCGCCACCCGAGCCCCCGCTACCATGCGGGCATGCCCGACGCTGAGGTGATGACGGTGACCGGCCGCATGCCGGCATCGAAACTCGGCGTGGTGGATGCGCACGACCACCTGTTTCTGCGCAGTCCGGCCCTTTCCGGCGACGAGCTCGACGACCTCCATGGATCCAGCGCCGAGGTGCGGGAGGCCAGGGCTAGCGGGATCGGGGCCATCGTCGAGGTGACGCCGATTGGTCTCGGACGCCGCCCGGACCTGCTGCGCGCCGTGTCGGCCTCGACCGGCGTTCCGATCATCGCGGCAACCGGCTACCACCGCGACGCGCACTATCCCGACGGCCACTGGGTCCAGGCCGCGTCCGTAGACACGCTGGCCGAGCGCATCCTTCGCGACCTCCAGACCGGGATGGACCCGCGGGATTGGACCGATCCGTCGGCCGAACCGGACGCGGCGCAGGCCGGCGTGATCAAGGCTGGCACCTCATACCATCATGCCAGCCGCGCCGAGCGACGACGAATCGAGGCGGCCGCCATCGGTTCGCGACGCGGCGGCGTGCCGATCCTGGTTCACACGGAGATCGGCACGTTCGGGCACGAGATCGTCAGCCTGTTCGAAGACCACGGGGTGCCGCCGCATCGGATCATCCTGGCCCACCTGGACCGCAACCCGGATGCCGAGCTGCACGCCGAAATCGCTGCGCGCGGGGTGAGTCTCGAGTACGACACGATGGGGCGCACGAAGTATCGGCCCGACAGCGATCTGCTCGACCTCATCGAGCGCGTGGTCACAGCGGGGCACCTTCACCGTCTCCTGCTGGGCCTGGATCTTGGGCGCCGCTCCTCGTTCCGAGCCTACGGTGGCGGACCCGGGATGCGGTACCTGATGGAGACGTTCGTCCCGCGGCTGCGACGACGCATCGGCGAGGAAGCGGTCGACGCCATCCTGATCGCGAACCCGGCGCGTACATTCGCGCTCCAGCCCGCGATCCCATGAGCGACCGCTACGACGTCATCGTGGTCGGATCGGGATCCGCCGGATCAGCCGCGGCCTTCGCCACCGATCATGCCGGGCTGGGACGGGTACCCGGTCAGGGAACGATTCGCGACGCGCCACGACGCACCGGTCTGGGTCGACAACGATGTCAACCTGCTGGCCCTCGGCGAGTGGCGCTCGGGCATCGCGATCGGCCACGACAACGTCGTGGTGGTCAAGATCGGAACGGGCATCGGCGCAGGCATCATCTCGAACGGACGCATGCACCGCGGTGCGCAGGGAGCCGCCGGTGACGTCGGCCACATCCAGGTCGTCGACGATGTGTCCATCATCTGCCGATGCGGCAACGTCGGCTGCCTAGAGGCTTTGGCCGGCGGATCGGCGCTGGCGCGCATCGGCGAGCTGGCCGCACTCGACGGCCGCAGCGACCGACTCCGGGTCGCGCTCGATCAGCACGGGCGCGTCACCGCGGAGGACGTCTCGCGCGCCGCCTCATTCGGAGACGTGGTCGCGGTCGGCATGCTCACCGACGCCGGCCACCGTGTCGGGCTCACGCTTGCAAGCGTGGTGAACTTCTTCAATCCCTCGCTGATCGTGGTCGGCGGCGGCGTGGCGCAGAGCGGAGACCAGCTGCTGGCCGCGATCCGGGAGACCGTCTACCGCCGATCGCTGCCGCTCGCGACCCGTGAGCTGCTGGTGAAGCGGTCGTCACTGGGCGCGCTCGCGGGCGTCATCGGCGCATCCTCGATGGTCGTCGAGCAGCTCTTCAGCCGCGACGTCATGGCGCGATGGCTGCGCTCCGGTGCCCCGATCCCGCATGGGACCGCCGTCTCCGCCGGCTGATCCCGTTCGACGACGCGCGCCCCTCGGATCGGGACATTGATGCACCCGGTGGAAGGTCGATTCAGCGGGGCAGGACTTCGACCAGCTCGGCGATGACGCGCACCGCGTCCTCCGGCATCCCTTGCAGCACGATCGGCTCATAGCCTGGAGCGTCCGTGTCCGGCTCGAGGCGGATTTCGGTGTGTCGCCAGGAGCCGTCCGGCAAGGTCTCGCGCTCACTCCGATACACCTTGACCGTGTACTGGCCGCCGTGATCGGGATCACTGATTGACGCCTGCTCGACCAGCAGGACCCGCCCGTCGCGCGAGCCTTCGACCGGATGGCGAAAGAGGCAGTACGCGCCATTGGGGATGCGCCGATTCATCGATTCGCCAACGACACGCGCCACGAACAGTCCTGGACCGGGATCGGTCGAGCCGCCGGGAGCGACCCAATCCTCCGGCTCAACCGACTGCTCGGCCCCGAACCCGCCCGCCGC
>JBBJNX010000231.1:0-4289 GCA_037721115.1 Candidatus Limnocylindria bacterium | reverse complement strand
GCACGGCCGTGATCTCCGAGAACGTCGTCAACCAGCTCAAGGCGACGTAGGGTCGACGGGACTGGAAGCCTTCTAGGGAGCGACAGCGGTAGAATCACGCACCAATCCACAGCCCGGTCTCGGAGGTTCTGCGCTGTCCGTTTCCCGTCTGCGGCTGCTCCTCGTCTCGATGTATCCCCTCGACCAGGGGCTCTGGGGCGCGACGGCTCGAATCACGCATCTTCGATCGGCGCTGAGCGAGCTGGCCGAGCTGGAGGTGATTGCCGGACATCGAGCCGAACGGAGGGCTCCGCTCGTTCGGTTCGCATGGTCGGGCCGGCTTCGCGGTCTGGACGGGATCTATGTCGAGAACAGCTCGACCCTGCCGTCCGAGACCGACATCGCTTTTCTGGCCCTCGCTCGCGCGCTCGGCATCCCGGTTCTGACCTACGTTCGCGACGCCCAATACCTGTTCGACGAGTACTACGTCGCGACGACGCTGAAACGACGAGCGGCGAAGGTCCTCTTCCTGCCGGCCATCCGTCTTCTGCGTCGAGTCTCCTCGCGCACCGCATACCCCTCGCGTGGCCTCGCCGCGGCGGTCCATGATCCCCTCCCGGAACCCCTGCTTTTGCCGCCCGGTAGTCCGGCGCCGGTCAGCGTGCCGAGGAATGGCGACGCTGGCACGCTCCTGTTCGTGGGCGGAATGCGCCATGCCGCCCACGGGCTGAACCTGCTGATCGGGTCGGTCGAGCGCGTGCGGGCGGCGGGGTATCAGCTGCGCGTCATCGTCGTCTCGCGTCCGGGCGAGGAGCCGCCGGAGCCTCGACCGGAGTGGATGCGTGTCGTCCACGCCTCCGGCGCCGGGATCCACGCCCTCCTGCCGGAGGTCATCGCGACCATCCAGCCGCGTCTACGGAGTCCGTACAACGATCTTGCCGTGCCAATCAAGGTCATGGAATACCTGAGCTATGGCAGGCCCCTGGTCGTCACCGACTGCCTCGAGCAGGCACGGGTCGTCCGCGAGGCAGATGCGGGGATCGTGGTGCAGGACACCGTGGACGAGATGGCCGCCGGGCTCGAGCGGCTCCTGCGCGCGGACGTTGCCGCGCTCGACCGCTGGTCGATGAACGCCGTCGTCGCGGCGGAACGCTCCTCATGGACGCAGCGAGCGACACAGGTCGTCGCCCTCCTGGAGCAGGGGTCGCGATGATCATCGTCCTCACCCGCATCTGGCCGACCCCGGAGCGCCCGAGCCTCGGCATCTTCGTGCGCGAGCGCGTCCGCGGTGTCAGGGGGGTTCGGGTGGTGAAGCCACGATCGGATCGGCTTCCCTGGCCTCTCCTGTACTCGCTTCTCTTTATCGACGCATTGCGCGTGCGGGGATCGATCCGAGGCATCGAGGCGCACATGGCGGTGCCGACCGGGCTCGCGGGTCTGGCGTTGGCCCGCCTGCGGAGGGTGCCGCTGGTCGTGTATGCCCACGGACGGGACGTGCGCGACTGGCGACGCAAGCCGTTGCCCATCCGCTGGCTCACGACGTTCGTCCTTCGGCACGCCGATCGCGTCGTCACCAACTCGACCGATACGGCGCGTCACATTCGCGAACTGGGAGTCGAGCCGATGATCGCCCCTCCCGGGATCGACATGGCCAAGTTCACGGTCAAGCCGCGTCCGGCGCAGCGTCGCGTCCTGTACGTCGGCGGCCGGACGAGTGGCAAAGGCTACGGCGTGGCCGCCGGGCTCGCGGACACGCTCGTCGGGCCGTGGCTGAGCGACGTGGAGCCGCAAGAGATCCCTGCCCTCATCTCGGAGCACGACGTCGTACTGATGCCATCGGTAGCGGAAGGGTTCGGTCTGGCTGCGGTCGAGGCCATCGCCAGCGGCCGCTGGGTCGTGGCCAGCGACGTCGGGGGGCTGCGAGAGATCGTCATCGACGGCGTGAACGGCACGCTCGTCGCGGACGGAGACTTCGCCGGAGCGCTGGCGCGGGTTCCGGACTACGAGCCTCTCGAGCTGCGTCGCACCGTCGAGCGCTTCAGCCGTGAGCGCTCCCAGGATGCGATGGCGGCAATCTGGGAGGAGGTCGCTCCGCGGGCGGCGAGCTGGTCCCGACGATCAGCGACGGTCGAGGAAGGTCAACACGGGAGCCAGTCGTCGCAGGGAGGCGATCCGCAGCGCGACCACCAGTACCGGATACGCGACGAGGCAGGCGAGACGCCAGACGATGTGGTCGGGACCAATCAGTGATGCCGCAGCGAGGGTCATCGCCAGCACCAGGCTCGCGAGTACGCGGCCGACCTCCCACGGCACGTGGTAATAGCGCTGCGACACAATTCCGGCGACCACGGCCAGGATCCCGTAGCTCAAGAGCGTCGCCACCGCGGCCCCGAGATAGCCGAGCGCCGGAATGAGGACCAGATTGAGCAGGACGCTGCCGATGGCGGCGCCGCCCAAAATAAGCGGTACCCGCCGCGTCTGCGACTCCAGGTTCAGCCCGGTCGACACAATGGTGAAGATGCCATAGAGCACATAGGCGAACGCGCTGAATGGCGTGACGAAGCGCGCGGGCTCGAATGGCGGGGTGAGGAGGATGCGGATGGCATCGGTGCCGAGTGCCGCGAGGCCGAGAGCCAGGAATGACGCAAGCAACGTGAAGCCGGTCAACACGCGCGCGATCACCTCGCGCGCGTTTCCCTGTCGTGAGATCTCCCAGTAAGCCGCCCCCCAGGCCAAGGTGAAGGGCGCGACGGCGAGTGCGTTGATGGCCAACCCGACGGTATATCCGGCTGAGTACAGGCCGACCGCCTCGCGGCCCTCGAATGCCTGGACGAGATACCGATCAGAGAGGTTGAGGGTCCACCCCGCCACCGACGCGGGCACGAGCGGGAGGCTGAAGGCGAGCATACGACGCACGAGGCCGCGGTCGAGCCCCAGTGCTGGCCGCCGCTCACTCCCCAGCACCAGCATGCCGCCGATGGCTGTCACCGCCGATGAGCCGAGTGAGCCGAGCACGACGCCCAGCACGCCCATGTCGAGCACCACGACGAAGAGCACGATCAGCAGGCTTCCGAGGACCGCCCGGCTGAACGAGAGGGCCGCGTACGACCGAGGGCGCCGTCGTGCACGCAGGAGGGAGAGCGGGACGAGGTTGAGCGTGTCGAAGAACACGATTGGACCGAGGAGCGCCACAAGATGCCAGGCGGATGCCGATCCGATGAGGGCTATGGCGAGCGGCAGCGACAGCGCCATGAAGGCCAGCAGGGCGACGGTGGAGATTACGATTCGAAGGCCAAGGGTCGTTCGCAGGACGGCATCGCGCTCGTGCTGATCCTGAGCGTCCTTGAGGTACGCGCGGAAGAAGGCCTGTGGGAGGGCAGCCGTCGCTATAAGGGTGGCGAGCGACAGTGTCGTCGTCAGGATGGCGACCGTGCCAAAGTCTGCGACGCCGAGCTGCCGGGCGTAGATCGGCACCAGGACGATCGCCAGCGCCTGGTTCGCCACCCCGCCGAGGCCGTACACCGCTGATTCGCCTAGCATCCTCTTCAATAACTGCGGTTGTGGTCCTGGAGCGGCGGCCGCGGTCGGTGGGGTCGGTTCGGCGCTGTCTTCGGTCACGCTGCGATGGTACGGGAGAGGGATGGCAGGATCCGATCTGCGGTTGCTGATCGTGACGCGAATCTGGCCGACTCCAGACGAGCCATCGAGCGGCATCTTCGTGGCCAACCGATGTCGTGGCATGCGACACGTCACGATCGCGCGCGCCATGCACCAGCACCGCCATTGGATCGTCGCGTTGCTGGGTTTCGTGTGGGATACCGTGCGGGTTCGCGGCCGTTTCGACGGGGTGGAGGCTCACGTCGTGTATCCGGCGGGCCTCGTAGGTTGGATCACTGCGCGTCTGCGCCGCATTCCGGTCGTGGTGTACGCGCACGGGACGGACGTGCGCGAGGCGGCGAACCGCGGCCGCGGTTACCGCATGCTGACCCGGTGGGTCATCAGGCACGCGGATGTCATCGTCACGAATTCGGACGACACCAGGGCTCACGTTCGTCGCCTCGGCGGCGACGCGGTCGTTGCCCCTCCCGGCATCCCGCTCGACCGCTTCCGGCCGACGGCACGCCCGGCCGAGCCCCGCGTGATCTACCTCGGTGGCCGTAATCCTCGCAAGGGCTACGACGTGGCCATGCTCCTGGCGGATACGATTGTGGGCCCCGGGGTCAGGGAGGTGCCGCCGGAGGAGATCCCGGAACTTCTGGCTGCTCACGACGTGGTCCTGGCTCCATCGAGAGCCGAACCGTTCGGCCGGG
>JBBJNX010000230.1:0-4298 GCA_037721115.1 Candidatus Limnocylindria bacterium | reverse complement strand
GCCGGGTGCGATCTGCACCAGCTCCACCATGTCGGCGCTGATCGGCGCCAGGGCCGGGATGTCGGTCCTGGCGCGGACCGCGTCGGCCCGCGGCTGGGCAAGGTAGTAGACAGCGGCCGCCAGCAGGCTGGCCACCGCGAAGATGGCGACGTAGGCAGTGCGGTGCGCGGTCATGCTCAATCTCCTATTCGCTCAGCCGCCGCCCACGGCGCTATAGATGACGGTGACCTGCACCTCGCCCTCGCCCTCGGAGCTGCGGACCGTGCCGTCGTCGTAGGTCGTCTCCAGCTCGAGGACGAGGCGAACCGGGTAGCTGCCTTGCCCCGGCAGCGGCGTTTCCCACTGGATCCGGACCGGCTCGTCGGCGGTGTAATTGCCGGGGGCCGTCGGCGCGCTGGCGTCGTTCGCGCCGGGCAGGTAGCGGTAACCGACGAGCTCGGTGACGGCGCTGCCGATGGTGACGCCGCCCGATCGCATGGAGCCTTCGGTTACGATGGTGGCGCGCGGGAAGAGTTCGCACAGCAGGCCGCGCGGCCACCACAGGGCAGCCGCGCCATCAGGCTGTGGATCGAGCACTGACCCGTCGGCCAGCACGCCGGACGGACTGGCGCCGACCTCGACCACCGGTGGCAGGTACTCGATCGGCAGAGCGCTGATGCCGGTCGCCGAATTGGTGATCTCCAGCTCCCACGGGATGATCTGTTCGACCGGCACGCCGTGGGGCGCGAAGAAGGCGGCATATGCCTCACCACTAACCCGCGCGGTCACCACGGCATCGAAGCTGCCGGCTTCCTCGTACCGGTGCGGCGCGCTCAGGCTCTCCTGATCATCTGCATCTGGCGGGAACGTCTCGACGGTGCCGTCTCCGAAGTCGACGGTCCAGTCTTCGACTCGCACCGAATCGGCGATGACGTAGGCGCTGATCACACCGCCGACGGCGTCAAACCAGCCGGCCGTCAACTCGGCACTGACGGTCCGCTCCGAGCGCGCCGGACCCGACACCGGATTGACGGCAACGTCGAGATACAGGCTCAGATCACCGGACGCCTCGGGTCGGATCCCGATCCCCGGCTGGCGATCGCTGGTGAAGAGCGTGATGGGGGAGGTGACATTGACGCGTTCGTCATCAGCCGTGCGGTAAACCCACACCCAATAGTGGCGTTCGTACGGCTGGCTGATCGCCATCAGCTCCCAGCGCGAGTAGTAGGTCGTGTCGGCAGCGGACGTCTCGGTCGCCGGCATGGCCCATTCAGCGGCGGCCTGCACCCCGACATACGCACGGCCGTCGTTGGATGTCCAGGTTTCGACCTTGACCTGAATCGGGTCGTCATATGCGAATGCGAGTGCTGCCGTTGACGCGAGGGCGGCGAGCGCCAGACCGTTCGCCGCACCGACGAGCCGGAAGATACGCTTCATTCTGCAACCGCTTCGTAGCTGTCAAGCAGCCACAGGTCATCGACGCGCACCAGCTCAGCCCGCACGCGACTCGGCTCAAGAACCGATGGGCTTTCGAGTGGCTCCCCGGACTCCAGGTCGATGTCATATCCCCCCGCGACGTAGGTGAACTCAACGGACGCACGCGTTTCGTCGAACTCGACGTCGAAGTCGGAGAGTTCCTGTATCGTCGTAACGGAGGCCTTGCCGACCCCGCGCTGGCCCAACAGGAAACCGGCGGCCGTCTGATAGGCTGATGAGTCCGTGCCGTTCACAAAGGGCTCGATGAGCGCCGGATCGTCCGTTTCGCGCGCTTCGGCGAAGGCCTCGAAGAACGCACGCACCGCCGCCTCGGGGGTGTCATCCGCTGGCGGCGAAGGATCGCTAGGCTGACTCGTGAGTGGAGACGGCGATCCATCGATGATGGGCGGCGTGCGACCCAGCAGCAGGATGGTCGCCACCACGACGGCCGCGATCAGCAGCGAGAGCCCGGCGACGACCGGCAAGCGCCAGCGACCGAGACGATCGAGGGTCATGTGCGTGCCGCCGCAGAGCCGGACAGAGACAAGTTCACGATCGGCCCGACGCCGATGAGACTGAGCAGCGGCACGCGGATCGGCACCACCGCCCGGATCGAGACGGTAGGTGCGGTGACGATCGCACCACTGACCGGGTCTCGTTCCCCGGGCGCGACGACATTGACCTCGGCCGCGGCTGCGATCTCTGCCCCCGGGGCACGCAGGTCGCTGAGGGTGGCCAGGTTGCGGGCAAGGTACTCGCGCGCCAGCCGATCGGCCTCGACTGCCACCAGCCGCGGCGACTCGCCGCGCGTCAGCGCATCGAAGTCGAGGGCCTGGGTCGCCGTCAAAGCTGCCATGTCGAGCTGCGCCCGGGTTCGGACCCGGGCGCCCTCGAGCGTTCCCACGACAAGCACCAGCGCGAAAACCAACATCAGGATCGGGAACAGCAGCACCGCGTACAGGGCCACCTGGCCGCGCTCCCCGGATCCTCGTAATGCATTCACGGCGTCACCTCGCTGCGCGTGATGAACTCGCCGCTCAATGGCACCGCCCAGTCGCCCAGGAACGGGATGGCCGCCTGCTCGGCGATCTCGACCCGCACCCGGATCGGCTCGCCCCAGCCTGCCAGCGCCGGCTCGACGATGACCACTGCGCGCGCGGCGTCGATGCCGCCGTCAGTCAGCTCGGTCGCGACGCGCTGGCGCACGCTGACGCCATCGCCGCCGATGACCGACGCCTGGCGCGCTCCAGCGGCGGCCGCCGCATCGACTACGAGCCGCGTGTGCTCCAGGCGCCCGAAGACGATGACCGCGAACAAGATCGGCACCAGCACCAGCGGCACGACCAGGATGGCCTCAACGGTGGCCAGGCCGCGTTCGGATCGGTTGGACAGGCGTTGGAACATCAGCCGGACAGCAGCTGGTTCACCAGCTCGCCGATGCGCTGCGCCAGCCCGGTGTTCCAGGCCAGGAGGGCCGCCGCCAGCACGACCAGGATGATGCCGGCGCCGATGATGTATTCGAGCGTTGTCAATCCGCGCTCGCTGGCGCGGTAGCGGCGCGTGAGCGCCGCCGCCAAGGATCGTCGCGCGTTAGTCATGGTTCTTCACTCCTTTACAGGCGTCCCAGGGTTGAGATGAACAGTGGGATCAGGATCAGCAGGATGAACTCGGGCAGGTAGACGCCGGCCAGGATGGCGGCCAGCTTGGGCTGCACGGTCGAGGCGCTGCCCAGCAGGCGATTGCGCTCGGCCTCGCGCAGGCTGCGCTCAGTGGCCTCCAGCGTGGCCGGCACGCCCACGCCGACGTGACGGGTCTGGCCCAACGCCGCCGCCAGCTCGTCGAGCTCCTCGAGATCGTGCAGCACGGCGATGTCGCGCAGGGCCTCATACAGGTCGGCGCGCGTCCCGTAGGCGGCCAGCGCGGAGCGCACGTGGCGCGCCAGCAGGTGGCGTCCCTGCGACGCAGAGTCCAGCGCGCCGGCCACGTCGGACAGTGCCCCCTCCAGCAGCTTGCGCTCGGCCAGCGGGCGCAGCAGGGCCAGGAAGTCGGGTAGCTCGCGCAGCAGCTGCGCCTTGCGCCGTCGCGCGCGCGCCGCGAGGTACTCAGTTGGGAAGAGGTAGGCGCCGAAGGCTGGCAGCAGCGCCAGCAGCAGGGCGGCCCCGAACAGCGGCGTCAGCGCCAGGCCGAGCAGCAGGATGCTCACCGCGCCGACCAGCTTGGCGGCCACCACCGCGGCCGGCGTCAGCACCTCGGGATCGAGCCCGGCGCGCACGATGAGCCCCGCGTCGACCTGGCGCTCCAGGGCCGGCAGGCGTCGCGCGATGCGGCCCGCCAACGGCGCCACCAAGCGTTCCCACCACGGCCGTTCGGCGCTCACCAGGCGCTCGTAACGGTGGCGCGGCAGGGCCACCGCACGCAGCGCCTCGACCCGCGGCTGAAGAAACAGACTGGGTGCGAATATGGCCATCAGCAGGCTGAACACGGCAACTCCCGTGGCGACCGATCCGAGCAGTTCCATGCCCTATGCCTCCAGCCGTGCGACGCGCAGGGACAGCCACAGGCCGAGCAGCTCGAGTCCGACCGCGGCCGGCAGCAGCACCAGCTGGCCGAGGGCCGAATCGGTGACCGGCGCCACCAGCTCCGGGCTGACGAGGAGCAGGTACACGAACAGCAACGGGATGACCACCGCCAGCACGAGCGCCTGGATGCGCAGGCCGCGGCTCTCGGCGGCTGCCTGGCGCGCGATGGCCTGGTTGGCGCGCGCCGCCTCGCCGATGCCGGCCAGCACCTCGCCGGCGGCCGATGCCGACTGGCTGGTGGCGGTCAATACCGTCAAGGCGTCG
>JBBJNX010000229.1:0-4325 GCA_037721115.1 Candidatus Limnocylindria bacterium | reverse complement strand
CTTCGAAGATCTCCTACATCAAATCCTCCTTAAGCGTTCGTGACACACTGGATCCAGGCTAAGCATGTTCCCCCTCACGCATATCGTGGGGCATTCTGAACCCGTCCACCGGCCGGACCTAGCGCGTTGAGCTCAGCGTTTCCGGGGCCATCCGCCTGTTCGAGCGCCACCGCCGCAGCGCAGAATGCTCTGCGATATGCGTGAGGGGGAGCATGTTTAGCCGAAGCAGCGCTCGACTGCTCGTTTGCCTCGATGCAGCAGCGGCCGCACTGCTGTTCGACTTCGGGTCCGCTGCTCGTGTTCGCACAACGCGACGGTTCGAAGCTGGCCCGGGCTGCGGTGTTCCCATGCCACCCAGCTCGAGCGTGAAATGCTGCACGGCGTGAGTGCACTCGACCGTGTTCGGTTCGGGCTCGATCGGCTCCGCGGTGCCGTCGGCGAGATCGATCCGGTGTTTCTCGACACACTGGCGCTGCTGTGCTCGCCACCCGGCCACGCGCTCGGGTGCTTTGTGACGCTGAAGATTGAAACGCCAATCCGGTCCGGAGCTTAAGGGACGCGGCACGGAGACAGTGGCAGCCGTGGCCCGAAAGCAAGGCGCGTCGCGCGTGATCTGTGCATGCGCCGGCAATCTCGGGCAGGCGCTGGCCTACAGTGGCTCGCGTCGAGGCCTGGCGGTCACCGTCGTGGCGGCAAGAACCGCCAACCCGCTCAAGCTGCGCCAGATCGCTTTCTTCGGCGCCACCGTCCGGCTCGAAGGCGAGGACATCGAAGACGCCCCGGCGGCTCGCGCGAGAGATCGCGGAAACGGACGGCGCGTACCTCGTCGAGGACAGCTTGGACCTGGCCACCTGCGAAGGCGCAGCCACGATCGGGCTCGAGCTCGTCCGAGACGATCCGAGGCTCGACGTCGTACTCGTAGCTCTCGGCGGCGGAGCGATGGCCAGCGGCATCGGCTACGGCGCGCCGGTAGCCCTCAGGCGCTTCTGCCGCCGTGCTGGACACCTTCGACCCGGCTCCTCTCTCGATGCCTTGACGCTCGCAGCCCGGGTCCGGGCACGCAAGCGACGCGCTGCGCGCTCGCCACACGAGGAGATACGAGCCACAGCCACCGGGAGGTCCGGGTGGTGCAAGGTTTCGCGGGGCGCAGGCTCCTAGCCTGGATGCACAACAGGCCGGTCCACCACTACGCCGAGCACCAGGCCACGACTCGATCGGGCGTGGGATCCAGCAGTTCGGGGCGGTAGATCCGATCGCCGGGGAAGGTCGACAGGCCGTGGGTCTTAGCCGTGTGCGCGATCGTATCCTGCCAGCGTTTTGCATCCATCGAGCCGGGGGGAACGCCGCCGCCGCGCGCGGGAGGCTCGAAGGTCGCCCAGTTGGCGCGGGCGTGCTCCTCGGATACGCTCGGAAAACAGCGTTTGAACGCGGCCAATCCCAGCTCCGGATGTTCCAGCTGAAGTTGAAACCCGGCGACGTATGCGTCTCGCATCGACCTGATCACGTCGAGGGGCAGGCGATCGGCCGCGACGAGCCCGGTGGTGTAGACGGGAATGTCCAGCGCGATCACGCGCAGGCCGACGGCAGCGCCGCGGTATTGGATCTTCATCCCCCGCAATCCCGGCTGGGTCGTGTCGTCCATCCATACAGGGAGGACGTCGACATCTCCTGAGCCGAGCGCCGCATCGAGGTCGCCCGGCGTGTCGATCATCACGGGCTCGCCCACGCCCATGAAGTCCAAGGCGCCGGCGTATTCTTGGGCAAACCACGGCATGCTCCAACGCGCCGTTCGCAACCCCGCCAGATCCTCGGGTGTTCGCAGGCCGGAGTCCTCGCGGACGACACCGACGATCGGGTTGCGCTGGTGGCCCGCGACGATAAAGCGTACCGGCAGGGCTCCCGCTGCCTCCGTCTGCGCGGCGAGCAGGTAGACGACCGAAGTCAGCGCGAAGTCTGCGTCACCGGCGGCCACTGCCTTGACTCTGGCGGTGAACCCGGCGACTGAGTAGTCGGGGGGCTTCGTGGCGGGGACGAACTCGACCTGCAGACCATGCTCGGCAAACAGACCGCCCTCTGCCGCCGCGAACGCTGGCAGATGCATCCCGCTGACCGACCGGGGGCACCAGGTCATCAGACGCACGTGTCGCATTCTCGGCATCTCCTTCGCTCAGTCTCCTCATGCCCGCTTGTGTCTCTGGCCAACAGCCAAAGCATAGAAGAGCCACGCCGAAGGCCCGGCTCTCCGGCTCAACCGGAGAGCCAAGCTCGAGCCCGACCCTCCGAACCGGTGGGCCGGGCGGGATGGCCAACCCCGGCTCAGCGAATGATGCGGAACTTGACGCGGCTGACCCGGGGAACGCTTGCCTGCCGAGTCCGTCGCCACGGCGAGCGTCAGGGTGCTACCGGGCTACGCGCGCGAAACGCGTTGCCGCCGTCGTCCGCGCCACGCTCGCGTTGCCGACGAACCGCACGGTGAACTTCAGCCTCTTGACCGAGCCGAAGCGCCGGCGGTTGGCGAACGACACCTTCGAGCTGTACTTGCAGCTCTTGCTCAGCGAGACGCGCCTGGTCGAGATCGTCACCTTGCCGCGCTTGATCTGCACCGACACCCTGCCCTTGCAGCCTGCCAGCGTCTTGATGCCGATGGGCAGCGTCAGCTTCCCGGTTGTCTTGAAGACGAACGGCGGCGTGAGCCTGCGAGACGGCGTCACCGTTGCGCTGAGCTTGCCCCTGCGACGCACGATTGCCGGCGGTGGCGGGGGCGTGACCACCGGCGGCGTGACCACCGGCGGCGTGACCACCGGCGGCGTGACCACCGGCGGCGTAACAACAGGCGGCGCAGGTACCTTCGACAGGTAGAAGTAGATGCGGCCCTGGTTTACGTTGTCGCCGATGTCCAGGGAATGTGCCGTCACGGCGTAGTCCGGCTCCCCATCGCGGTTGAGGTCACCGGGAGCGGATACGCCCTGGCCGAACGTGGGACCTGGATTGCCCATCACCGGTACCTGGTTGTCAGCGGCTGGCCGCAGCAGCTGCTTGAGCAGCGTTGAGCCATCCCTGCCGTCCAGGATCACGACGGAGGTGGCGGCGCCCGACAGCGACGAGACGAACAGGTCCAGTCGGCCGTCCTTGTTGTAGTCGGTCTTACGCTCGGTGAACCCATACCCCTCGTTCTGCTGGGGATCGGGATCCTTGGCCTCGTAGGCCACGACCCCAGTGCCGGCCGTGACGGTCGCGCGGCCGTCGAAGACCCAGGCGCGCCCCGCGCCCGACTCCCCATTTGCGCCGGGCTGCAAGAACCCGCCGATGAAGATGTCAGGTACGCCGTCTGCGGTCACGTCGCCAGGCGAGCCGTTCTCGACATCCTGCAGGCCCCAGAAGGAGCTGTTGGTGATGCCGCCCGGCACGGGCTGATCGAGTGTGGCCAGCAGATTGCCGGTGCTGCCGCTGTAGAGATACATGCGTCCGGATCGATCTGGGGTCGGCTTCAGCGAAAAGGCGTCAACCAGCTGGTCAGCCACCCCGTCGCGGTTGATGTCGCCCGGGCTCTGCACGGTGCCGCCGAAGTTGCCGCACCTCGAAAACTGGGAGCACGTGTCTGGAAGCTTGTCGGCGGTGGGAACGTTCATCTGGCGCAGCAGGGCGCCGTTGCTGCCGCTGAAGATGAACGCCTCACCCTCGTTCCTGCGGCAGCCCGCGGGGATCGGGGTCTGCTCTCCGCAACCTGTGGGAATGTCGTTTGAGGACGCGCCGATGAGAAGATCAGTGACGCTGTCGCCGTTGATATCGCCGGCTCCTGCCGCTCGCGAGCCGAAAACCGCGTCCGGCTGTGGATTGGGATTGGCCAGGGTGCGCAGCAGGGCGCCCGTCGCGCCGCTGAAGGCGTAAGCGGCGCCTTGACGCTCGTTGCATCCGTTGGGTTCGGGCTGACCACACGCTGGTCCGACGCCCGTGTACACGGGTCGGCCGGACGCGCCGACGACCAAGTCGCCTTTCCCGTCGCCGTTTAGGTCGCCGGGGGTGGTGATGTAGAAGCCGAAGTTCGAATTGGTCTGGGGATCAGGCTCGTTGATCGTGCGGACGACGGCACGAGTGGCGCCGTCGATGAGATACACCGCTCCGGCACCCGTCTTGCCGGCCACCGGTATGACGTAGCTCGATGCGTAGATGTCGTTCACACCGTCGCCGGTGAGATCGTCGGCTGTAGCCAGACGCTCGGGAAACCGCGCGTTGGCGGCCGTCAAGGGAGATTCGACCGTGAAGACGTCAAACGGCGTGTTGAAATCCGCTGCCAGGCCAGCAGTCGGGGCGATCATCATCGCCGC